>JANOMH010000001.1:0-1827 GCA_031420215.1 Rhodobacterales bacterium
CGCTGGATCGGCAATACGATCAAATTCGCGGTCCCACTGGCGATGCTGGCCGCCTGTCAGACCCTGACCATGTATACCGGCGGGATTGACCTGTCGGCCTCGGTGGTGGCGACGATGGTGGCCTTTGTGACCGCTACCCAAGCGCCACTGGTGGGGGTGGGCCCCGCCCTGCTGCTGGCGATGATCCCGGCGGTGCTGATCGGCCTGCTCAACGGCTTTGGCGTGGGCATCTGTCGGGTGCATCCGCTGATTATGACCTTGGGGACCGGGCTGATTGGCACCGGGTTTTTGCAGGTCTATCAGCGCGGGGTCATCGCCTCGGGGTCAGAGATTCCGGCGTTTCTGGAATGGCTGGGCACTGGGCGGACACACGGGTGGCCCAATGCGCTGGTGCTGTTTGTGCCCTTTGCCCTGGCCCTGATCCTGAGCCAGAACCGCACCGGATTTGGCCGGTTGTTGTATGCGCTGGGATCGAACGAAAACGCAGCCCGGCTGTCGGGGGTGCGGTCCTGGCAGGTCTATTTCGCACTATATACCCTGTCCGGGTTGATCGCCGGGATCACCGGGTTGCTGTATGTCGGGCTGATCAAGGCCCCGTCGCTGTCGCTGGTTGAACCGCTGCTCCTGCCCTCGGTCGCAGCGGCAGTGATTGGCGGCACCTCGATCTTTGGCGGGCGGGGCAGCTATTCCGGCACGATCGTGGGGGCGCTGATCCTGACCGTGCTGGGCACCATGCTGACCCTGTTGCAGATGCCCGAGGGGGGCAGGCGGATATTGTTCGGCCTGATCATCCTGACTTTGACAACGGTCTATCTGCGGCTGACTGATCAGGGCTAAAGGGCGACGCCCCCTCTTGATCACTGCCTGCAGACTCACTGGCAAACCCAAAACCCGCGCAGGAGCCCTGCCATGCCCGTCTATCGTTCCCGCACGACCACCCATCGCCGCAACATGGCTGGCGCCCGCGGATTGTGGCGGGCGACCGGGATGAAGGATGGCGATTTTGACAAGCCTGTCATCGCCATTGTGAATTCGTTCACCCAGTTCGTTCCGGGCCATGTCCACTTGAAAGACCTGGGGCAACTGGTCGCGCGCGAGGTCGAGGCGGCGGGCGGGGTGGCCAAAGAATTCAACACCATTGCCGTCGATGATGGCATCGCCATGGGCCATGACGGATGCTGTATTCGCTGCCCTCGCGCGAGTTGATCGCCGATAGCGTGGAATATATGGTCAACGCCCATTGTGCCGATGCGATGGTCTGCATTTCGAACTGCGACAAGATCACGCCGGGGATGCTTATGGCGGCGATGCGGCGGAACATCCCCGCCGTGTTCGTTTCGGGCGGGCCCATGAAGGCGGGCAAGGTGGTGCTGAACGGCAAGACCGTGGCGCTCGATCTGGTCGATGCCATGGTTGCCGCTGCCGATGACGCGGTCAGCGAGGCGACGCTCAGCCAGATCGAGACTGCGGCCTGCCCGACCTGCGGTTCTTGTTCCGGCATGTTCACCGCCAATTCGATGAACTGCCTGACCGAGGCTTTGGGCCTGTCGCTGCCCGGCAACGGGTCAACTCTGGCCACTCATGCCGACCGCAAACGGTTGTTTGTCGAGGCCGGGCACCTGATCGTCGATATCACCCGGCGGCATTACGAACAGGATGACCTGACCGTGCTGCCGCGCAGCATCGCCAGCAAAGCCGCCTTTGAAAACGCCATGACGCTGGATATCGCCATGGGCGGGTCTACCAATACCGTCTTGCACATTCTGGCTGCCGCGCATGAAGGCGGGGTCGATTTCACCATGGCCGATATTGACCGGCTGTCGCGCA
>JANOMH010000002.1:0-12438 GCA_031420215.1 Rhodobacterales bacterium
CGCTATGAAACCCCGTCCTTCAAACGGTCGAACGCCTGGGAGGCGACAAAGCGTGAGGTGAACAACGTCCGCCAAGCTGTTGGAATCAATGAGGTTCAGAACTTTGGCAAATTCTCAGTCACCGGCCCGAATGCGCGGGCATGGCTGGACCGGATCATGGCCGGGCGCATCCCCGCGCCGGGGCGGCTGTCGCTAACCCCGATGCTGTCGCCCAAAGGGCGGCTGTTTGGGGATTTTACGGTGTCTTGTTTAAGCGACACCGAGTTCCAGTTAACTGCTTCCTATGGCGCCCAAAACATCCACCACCGCTGGTTCCTCCAACATCAGGAACCCGGCGTAAGTATCGAGAATATCAGCGATAAACGCACAGGCTTCCAACTCGCCGGGCCTTTGTCACGCAACTTGCTGGCTGCCTGCACCCGCGACGATGTTGCGGGGATGAAGTTCCTCGATGTGCGGCGGATGACCGTCGGCCAGTTCGCCTGCATCGTGCAACGGGTCAGCTATACCGGCGATCTGGGCTATGAGATCTACTGCGATCCGATGGACCAACGTGGCCTTTGGCATAAGCTTTGGACCACTGGCCAACCGATGGGCCTGAAACCGTTTGGGATGCGGGCGATGATGTCGTTGCGGCTCGACCGGTTCTTTGGGTCATGGCTGCGCGAGTTCTCCCCGAATTACACCGCCGCCGAAACCGGGATTGACCGGTTCATCAGCTGGAAGAAAAACTCCGATTTCATCGGGCGCGCCGCGGCCGAAGCCGAGTGGATCACCCCGCCCGCCCGCGTCAATGCGATGTTCGAAGTCCAGGATAATGGTGCAGATGTGGTGGCTTACGAGCCGATCTTCATCCAAGGCAAGGTCGCGGGTTTCTGCACCTCGGGCGGCTATTCGCACCATGCGGGTAAGAGCATCGCCTATGGTCTGATCCCGCGCGACCAAGCGATCGATGGCCTGCAAGTTGAAATCGAAATCCTAGGTCAGATGCGCCCCGCCACCCTGATCACTACTCCGCTGTTCGACGCAGACGGGGCGCGGATGCGCGGATGATCCCGATCCTGATCCTTGCTGCAGGGTCGTCTTCCCGGATGCGTGGGGCGGATAAACTGCTGGAACTTGTGGACGGGATGCCGCTGCTGCGGCAAAGGGCGATAGCGGCTCTGGCGGTGTCGCCTTTGGTGTTCATCACGCTGCCCAATCTCGACCACCTTCGGGGTCAGGTCCTGCACGACCTGCCCGTCACTTTGATCACCGTTCCAGATGCCGCAACCGGCATGGCCGCCAGCCTGCGTACCGGCGTGGCCAACTTGCCAGACTGCAATCATTTCATGGTGTTACTGGCCGATCTTCCAGCGATTTCCAGTGGAGATATGGCGACTATCATCGCGCTGATCGACCCCGACCACCTGATCTTTCGAGGCACCTCGGCAGATGGCACCCCCGGCCACCCGATCATTTTCGACGCCAGCCTGCGCCGGTTATTCGCCACCCTCAAAGGCGACAATGGCGGCAAGGACATCATTTCGGCGCACAAAACCAAACTGATTGGCCTGCCCGGTCAACATGCAACACGCGACCTTGATACGCCCGAAGACTGGGAAAACTGGCGTAAATCAACACACTGATAACGATTTACTTCCTGCCCATTTCTCTGGGTCTTAAATATCCCCGCGCGGCGCGCATCAAAAGTTCCTTTTCAAAAACGAAGACAGAGGGCCAAGGCCCGCTGTGTTCATGACCCCAGCCCCAAACGGCCGGCATCAGCTGCATTACTTGACCAGAAGCCGCGCTTCGTGCTTTTTCAACGACTTGCGGGCAGCTTGGTAGCCTTCGATCCCTGCGCGTGTCGCCAATTCCGGGAAAAGTTCATAGATCTCGTTGCGCTGCGCATTGCCGATCCCTTTCAGGCTTTGGTCGCCGGGTTGGAAACTTTCGGTCCAGGCCCCGTTTGACAACACAACCTCGTGCCGGTCGAACATGAAGTGGATATAGCTGGTCTGCATCACGTCCAGCTCATAGATGCCTTCGCTGCCGATCAGGTGCTTTGCGGCGGCCAGCACTTCGGATTCCTCGAAATACAGCTGTGTGCGGTCGTTTGACACCAAAATCCGGTGGTTCGGGGACACCAGCATGTCACGTTCCGGCAGCCCATTGCCCAAAGCCCCGGCGCGGATCATGATCGGCTTCAGATGCGGCGTTGAAATCAAGTCGCGACCCGATACATCCTTGCGCCCGACCCACCGGATTTCCTGAATGCCATTGTCGCGGGTGATAATCCGGTCGCCGACGCGCAGTTCTTCGACCAGACGCTCGCCCTTGGGCGTTGCAATGGCGGTGCCGGGGGTAAAGCAGGGCACGACATTCTCGATCTCCGTAAAATTCATTGTAGTGCCGTCAAGAAAGGTGACGACGCCGTCTTCGCGGTCGGGGCTGGTATAGGTGATGAAATCCACGCCCGACCCGGTCAGGTTCAGCGTGTCAAAGTCATCGCCACCGGCGCCGCCATCAACCGTATCGCCGCCATTGCCGCCGAGGAACATGTCGCGGTCGTCGCCGCCGGACATCGCGTCATTGCCCTGCCCGCCGATCAGCGTGTCACTGCCGGTGTCGCCGTCGATTATGTCATCATCAATGCCACCGTCCAACACGTCGTTGCCGGTGCCGCCAAACAGCGTATCGGCGTCGTCCATGCCGTAAACGGTATCATCGCCCGCACCGCCAAACAGCGTGTCGGAGTTGTTGAAATCGACCAGATCAATCGCATCCGGCAGGTTCAGCCCATCGGCCACGCCCGGCAGGAACCCGCCGGAAATCACGTCATTTCCGGCGCCGCCATAAATCAGATCGCGGCCTTCGTTGCCTTCGACAATGTCATTACCAGTGCCGCCGTCAACCGAATCGTCGTCAAAGCCCGCATCAATCCGGTCATTGCCTGATCCGCCGGTGATGGTATCGCGGTCATCGCCGGTCAGGATCGTGTCATTGCCCGCGCCGCCATCGACGATATCGCGGTCGTTGAACGGATCGGAGTCAGCGGAATAGACGCCGGGATAGCCGATATCCGGCCGCGCCAGACCTTCGGTATTGCGGGTGTTGATGACGTCATCGCCATTGCCGCCCGACACAGAGTCATTGCCGTCAGACCCAAAGATCGTGTCATTGCCTTCGCCACCATAAACGGTGTCATTGCCTTCGTCAGCGCGGACTGTGTCGTTCCCGTCGCCGCCGAAGATCAGGTCATTGCCTGTGCCACCGCCGATGGTGTCATTGCCCGCATAGCCATAGATCGTATCATTGCCGGAGCCACCATACAGCACATCCGCTGACCCATCATCGCCACCCGATGTGCTGGTCAAAGTGACGCTGTCAATCGACGCGCCGAAATTGTCCGACCCATTCCCGGTGCCGACGAACTCCAGCCGATTGTTGCCGTTTCCGGCGCCGCCGATCAGTTCAAAGGTGTAGTGGCTCATTGATCCATCAGAAGGATCGACCACACCAACCAATTGGCCGCCCCAGAACACCTGCACGCCATTGCCGCCACCGATCAGATCGCCCGCGTCAAAGCCCAGGGTATAAGACTGTCCGGCGGCCACCCCGGTCACATTCTGCCCGATGACGATATTGCCAGGCGATGCCTCCAGATCCAGCCAGTTGCGCCCGTCGGTCGCCGGAATGCCAAAGCGTCCGTCATTATGGACATCAATCTGCTGCGCGCCATTGGCCGTGGTCCAGCCCGGGATTACCCCGGTGCTCACATAGCCATAGCCCGTAGTCGACATGCCCGTGGTGTTTTCGAACGAACCATTGGTGATCAGGTTGCTCGCAGTGCTGGGCGACACGCCACCATAAATCGCGTCATTGCCTTCATCGCCGCTCAGCGTATCAGCGCCATTGCTGCCAACGATCTTGTCATTGCCAGACCCGCCAAAGGCGACGTCATTGTCTTCTTCGGTGTAAATCTTGTCATCGCCGGCTTCGCCGTAAACCGTGTCTTTGCCGTCACCGCCATAGACAACGTCATTGCCGGTGCCGGCCTTGACGGTGTCATTGCCCCCATAGGCATAGACCAGGTCGTCTTGCGGGGCCGCACCCGGCAAGGTCGCGTCGTTGTGGTCGATCTGGTCGCCTTCGGGGTCGCCGGTATAGTTGAAGTCGATCAAATCACTGCCGCCGGTGCCCTCGACAGTGCCATCGCGCATAGAGTGGGTCACATCGTCCCAGTCGCCATCGGAATTACAGCCTTGGACCTTGGTGTATTGATGGTGCGCCTCTGGCTGGCCCGCATGCCAAGAGCCAGAGGTATCGCACCACCTGAAGCTGCTGAAATTCGCCAACGTCATATCTTAGCTCCACTACACGGCGCACTGACACGCCCTTCCCGTTACTTTGCCCGCCATTTTCGAGTGTCCGGATCCCCAAATTGGATCCAAGACGCCGCCCTGAACATGGGGTCAGCAGTGTCACAGGCCCGAAGGCCGTCCAGACAAACAACTGCCCAAACAGTCAGGTCAACACCCGACTGCCACGTCTTCTTTTCCGCGTTTCAGGGACAGCAGCCCCACTCATGCAGACCAAACATTCAGTCAACGGATAATGTCCCATCAACCTGACTGCCCCAACAGTCTCTTTGCCCTTCCCCAGGATGGGCACGTTCTGAATACCCACAACATCGTCGCAAAAAAAGGGAAAAGTGTCTTAGAAGTGGCCAGAATTTTGCGGCATGGTTAAGTTGACCGACGGGCAGCGCACGCCTAAGGCGAGCAAGACTCAGTCACTGTTGCCGCATTCAAACCTAGTCCATCCGGGGACAGCCGGGAAATGTGGCAGTTCCGGGTCGTTAGGACGTTCGGAGCGGCTTGAAATTCTGTTAATTGTCTCGTGGAGCGTATGCAAAGCCCTTGGCGGTGAATACAGCTTTGGGGGGAATTGCTTGCCATCTTTCCGCCCCAATTCACTGTTCACGAACCAGCTTTAATGGTCTTTTGAGCCGATGATTGCCGTGGTTTTGTTCCAGATACCCGCGACAGGTCACGACGGATCATTCGAATCGGGCATTACTAAGGAATTTTTGGGAATGTGGTGCCCGAGGTCGGACTCGAACCGACACGCCTCGCGGCGGAGGATTTTGAGTCCTCTGCGTCTACCATTCCACCACTCGGGCACGGATCGTCGTTTACCCCTGCCCCGGAGCGGCGTCAACCGCCCAAAGCAGGGGAAAGCGTCACAATTGCCAGCCTATAACCGGGTGGCGTTAAACGTATCACATTGGTCCATCCGGCCGCTGTCATAGCCCATGCTGAACCAACGCTGGCGCTGCGCCGATGTGCCATGGGTAAATCCATCGGGACGCACTGCCTGTCCGGCATTGCGCAGCAAGGTGTCATCGCCGATCTGCTGGGCTGCATTCATCGCCTCGGCAATGTCGTTGCGGTCCAGACTGCCGAATTGTTCCTGGTCGGCATTGGCCCAGACCCCGGCAAAGCAATCCGCCTGAAGCTCGATGCGCACCGATATGGCATTCGATTGGGCTTCACTGGACTGCGCACGCACTCTGTTGGCCTGCTCCAGTATCCCTAACTGATCCTGTATCGCGTGGCCGACTTCATGCGCCACGACATAGGCCGCTGCAAAATCACCGCCCGCGCCCAACTGTTGCGCCATGACCGCAAAGAAATCGGTGTCGAGATAGACTTGCTTGTCAGTCGGACAGTAAAAGGGCCCGGTCACTGCATCCGCGCCTCCACAAGCAGACGCCGTGCTGCCTTTGAACAGCACCAAAACGGGCGGTTCGTACTGTTGATTTGTCTGCTCGGGCAATACCCGGCCCCAGACATCCTCGGTCCCGGCCAGCACAACTTTGACGAAACTGGCGGCTTGTTCATCGGCAGGGGTAATCTCGACGGACCCTTGGGTGCTGATCCCGCCGCCCTGCTCTGCGTTCAACCCGTTCAACAAGGGGGTCAGGTCGATCCCTAAGAAATAGCCGACAATCACAACAACGACAACGCCGATGCCACCGACCCCACCGGCCGCAGCCCCTCCACGGCGTCCACCACTGGCGCGCCGGTCGTCAATATTGCGGCTTTCGCGTCTGCCTTGCCATTTCATCACAATCCACCCTAATCACCTATCACTTGCGCTGACCTTAATGACTTGGCATGAGCGATGGAATGCACATCATGGAGCCAGGCCCGCAATGATCAGAAGTTTGTATGACTGGATGATCCGCATGGCCGAAGCCCCCAATGCCATGTGGGTTCTGGCGATTGTGTGCTTTGTTGAATCGTCATTTTTCCCGATCCCGCCCTATGTGTTAATGATTCCCATGGTCATTGCCCGCCCGTCCAAGGCTTTTGTGATTGCGGCAGTCGCCACACTGACGTCGGTCGCGGGGGCGGTTCTGGGCTATTATATTGGCGCGGTCTTGCTGGAAACGGTCGGACGGCCGGTGTTGGCCTTTTATGGCAAAGGCGCGGATTTCGACGCTTTTGCCGTGACTTACAACCAATGGGGATTCTGGGCGATCCTGGGATCAGCCGTAACCCCGATCCCGTTCAAAGTGATCACCATCGCGTCCGGGGCAACAGGCATGAACATCCCGAGTTTTCTGCTGGCCTGCCTGGGAGCCAGAGGGTTCCGGTTTTTTCTGGTGGCGGGCCTGCTCTGGCAGTTTGGCGCACCGATTCGTGATTTCATCGAACGCTGGCTGGGCCTTGTATTCGCGGCGTTTTGCGTGCTTGTGATCGGTGGTTTCTATCTGGTGAGGTTCCTGTGACGCGCAATCAGTTGGTTCTGCTGGGGGTTCTGGGGTCTGCCGGGTTGCTCGGCGGGGCATACCTGTTTCAATACTTCGGCTACCCGCCCTGCCAGATGTGCCTGTGGCAGCGTTGGCCACATGCCGCAGCGATTGTTATCGGGATCACTGCCTTGTTGATCCAGGGGCGGCTTTTGCCGATGCTCGGTGCCTTGGCCGCACTGACCACCGCAGGGATCGGCATTTTTCACACCGGTGTCGAACGCGATTGGTGGGAAGGTCCGGCCAGCTGCACCGGCACCGGGTTGGGCGGTCTGGATGCCAGCGATCTTTTGTCCACCGCAGGCGACCGGCTGGTGATGTGCGACAAAGTCAGCTGGGAATTGTTCACCATTTCGATGCCGTCCTGGAACGCGATCTTTTCGCTGATTCTGGTGGCAATCTGGGTCCGGGCGGTTCTGGTTTCCGGCCGGGCGTAATGCCGGGCATTCTTGGGTTTGCTATCGGACAGTTGGCCGGATAGTTTGGCGCATGACACACACTCATTGCATATTGATCGGTGCCCCGGTCGATTGCGGCAAACGCCGTCGCGGCTGCCTGATGGGGCCAGACGCCTACCGCACCGCTGGCATGGCCGAAGCGATCCGGGACCTGGGCCATAGCCTGACTGATATGGGCAACCTGAGCCCTGCCGCGGTCACAGTTGGGCCTGCGAAAAACCCGCTGGTTTTTGCCTTGGCCGAGAATATCGGCTGGACCCATGCGCTGATGCAGGCCGCGATCGGGGCCGCACCCACTGGATTGCCGATCTTTTTAGGCGGAGATCACGCATTGGCGTTGGGTTCGGTGGTGGGCATGGCGGCGCATGCGCAGACGCTCGGGCGGCCGTTGTTCGTGTTGTGGCTCGATGCGCATACCGACTTTCACACGCCTGAAACCACCGATTCCGGCAATCTGCACGGCACGCCCGTGGCCTATTTCACCGGACGGCCCGGGTTTGACGGCTTTCCTGCTGTGGTCAACCCGGTCCCGCCCCAAAATGTTTGCATGATCGGGTTACGGTCGGTTGATCCGGCGGAACATGCGGGCCTGCGTGGGCAGAATATGGCGCTGCATGATATGCGCGATATAGATGAACATGGGATCCGGGCACCTTTGGCGGCATTTCTGGACAAGGTCGCGGCCGCGGACGGGTTGCTGCATGTGTCATTGGACGTGGATTTCCTTGACCCGTCTTTTGCTCCTGCCGTTGGCACCACCGTGCCGGGGGGTGCCACATTAAGAGAGGCGCATTTGGTCATGGAAATGCTGCATGATTCCGAATTGGTCGCTTCACTTGATCTGGTTGAACTGAACCCGTTTCTGGATGACCGGGGCCGCACCGCATCACTCATGGTTGACCTGACCGCATCGCTTTTGGGCCGCCGTATCTTCGACCGCCCCACCCGGAGTTTCGCATGAATCCGTTGAACTCTGGCCCGTCCCGCCTCGCCCTTGTTCCCTTTGTCAGCGTCGATCACATGATGAAACTTGTGCATCATATCGGCCTGGAAAAGGTCCTGACCGACATTGCAGCCAACATCGAACATGATTTCAAACGGTGGGAGATTTTCGACAAGACCGCCCGCATTCCGGCCCATTCCGATGAAGGCGTGATCGAATTGATGCCCACTTCGGATGGCGAGGTGTATGGGTTCAAATATGTCAACGGCCACCCAAAGAACATGAAGGAAGGCTTGCAAACCGTTACAGCATTTGGACTTTTGGCCGATATGCGCACCGGCTATCCGGTGATGCTATCAGAAATGACCCTGCTGACCGCGTTACGCACGGCGGCGATGTCGGCATTGGCGGCCCGCTATCTCGCTCCAAAGGGGGCGCATGTGATGGCAGTGATCGGTAACGGTGCGCAATCCGAGTTTCAATGCCTTGGGTTCAAGGCCATTTGTGGCGTGGATCAGGTCCGGCTTTATGATCTGGACCCCGCTGCGTCAGTGAAGTGTGCAAACAATCTCAAGGGTTCAGGGATTGAAGTTCATGTGTGCGCCTCGCCGCAAGAGGCGATCCTGGGCGCGCAGATCATCACCACGGTGACGGCAGACAAGCGCTATTCCACGATCCTGACTGACAATATGGTCGGGGCTGGTGTCCACATTAACGCCGTCGGCGGCGACAGCCCCGGCAAGACTGAATTGCACCGTGATATCCTGCTGCGGTCTGAAATTTTCGTGGAATTCCCGCCGCAAACCCGGATCGAAGGCGAGATTCAGCAATTGGCAGCCGACCATCCGGTGACTGAATTGTGGCAAGTGATGACTGGCGTGGCGCAAGGCCGCACCGACCCCGCCCAGATCACCTTGTTCGACTCGGTCGGTTTCGCGATCGAGGATTTCTCGGCGCTGCGCTATGTGCGCGAGAAAATCCGTGGCACCGCGTTTTATACCAACCTTGACATGGTCGCCGACCCGGATGAACCGCGCGATCTGTTCGGGATGTTGATGCGCGCCAAACCCTGAATGGACCCCGCCATTGACTTGCGTTATGATCCCCTGGAAATCAGGAGAAGATCATGGTGCAAGTAGCGGAAAAGATTGGGTTTGTTGGTATCGGGCTGATGGGCCATGGCATTGCCAAAAACATCGTCGACAAAGGTTATGCGCTGGCGGTCTATGCCCGCCATGACAGCGAAGCGCTGATCGATCTGAAAGGGCGCGGTGCTGTGCAGGCCGCCAGTCTGGCCGACCTTGCCCGCAGCAGCACGATCATCTTTCTGTGCCTGACGGATTCGCCCAATGTCGCTTCGGTCATCGCCGGGCTGAAACCCGGACTCACCCCGGGCAGTGTGATCGTCGATTGCTCGACCTCAGATCCCGTCGTTACCGAACAGCTGGCCGCAGAGCTTAAGGAAATTGGCGTAAACCTTGCCGATGCCCCCCTTGGCCGGACTCCGAAAGAGGCATGGGCAGGCACTCTGGACGCAATGGTCGGCGCTGAACAGGCGGTTTTTGACCGGATTGCCCCCGTGATCGCCACCTGGGCCGGTAAAACCGTGCATATCGGCGGCGTGGCCGATGGACACCGGATGAAATTGCTCAACAATTTCCTGTCTTTGGGCTATGCGGCAATCTATGCCGAAGCGCTGTCTATGGCGGCCAAGATCGGCATTTCCGTCCCGACTTTTGACTCCGTCATTCGTGGCGGGCGGATGGATTGCGGCTTCTATCAGACCTTCATGGGCTACGCGCTGGAGGGCAATCGCGAGGCGCACAGGTTCACCCTGTCCAATGCGTTCAAGGACATGCGCTATGTCGAATCCATGGCCAATGACGCGCAGGTCACGACCACTGTGGCGAGTGCGGTCAAGAACAGCTTTTCACTTGCCATGACCACAGGCGGCGACGGCCCTGCGAACTACGTCCCGCATCTGGTTGATTTCATAGCGAAATCAAACGGCGTTCAGTGATAGGTGAACTCACCCACCACATTGCGCCATGACCCTGGTGAAATCATTTTGCGATGGACGAACCGGACCGAATGCAGCGGCCCCTCGATCTCAGCCTGCCAGAACTCAATGAATTTGAACAGGCGCGGATGATCGGGGGCCAGATCATAGTCCTGCCAAGTGAAAGTATTGATGACATGGAGATAATCCGGCATCCGGTAAAAGATTTCGGCTGTGGTCAGGCCATAACCCTTCAGCATCAGTTCGGTTTCGGTCTTGGGTTGCGTCGTCATGTGACTGCTCCTGTTTCTGGACGCGGCAGGGCGAGTCCACCACAGATAAATTAAAAGTCAATGAAAACAGTTTGTTAGCAGTCATGACTCGGGGCTGCCAAGGCTACTGGTCCACAGCCATTGCACCCCATGGCCTGTGTCTGATAAGGTGCTACCATCTAGATATAGTATGACCCGACAGACAGGCCAGTTACATGAGCGACACCCCGGATACCCCTGATAACGCTGACGAAACCCCGGCGCGGGCGGTCCATCACGGCCCTTCAATCTCGATCACCGCCGAGATGAAGACATCTTATCTTGATTACGCCATGTCGGTGATTGTGTCGCGCGCGATCCCTGATCTGCGCGACGGGCTGAAACCTGTGCATCGGCGGATCATCTATTCGATGTATGAAAAGGGCATCACGCACGACAAGACCTATCGCAAATCCGCCAAATCCGTGGGCGACGTGATGGGCAGTTACCATCCGCACGGCGATTCTGCGATTTACGAGGCGTTGGTCCGCATGGCGCAGGACTTTTCCATGTCGTTGCCATTGATCGACGGTCAGGGCAATTTCGGCTCGATGGATGGCGATAATGCGGCGGCGATGCGCTATACCGAATCCCGGCTGGCCCGCGTGGCGACTTACATGACGGATGATCTTGGCAAAGATACCGTTGATTTCATAGACAATTATGACGGTAAGGAACGCGAACCCACCGTGCTTCCCGCGCGCTTTCCCAACATGCTGGTCAACGGCGCAGGCGGCATTGCCGTGGGCATGGCGACCAACATTCCGCCGCATAATCTGGGCGAAGTGATCGAGGCGACGCTGGCGCTGATCGAAAATCCGGATCTGACTTCCGAAGACCTGATGCAATATGTGCCTGGTCCCGACTTTCCCACCGGCGCGCTGATGCTGGGCCGGTCGGGTGCCCGCAAGGCGTATCTTGAAGGGCGCGGGTCAGTGATCATCCGCTCCAGAACCCATGTCGAGGAAATCCGCAAAGACCGCTGGGCCATTATCGTTGATGAAATTCCCTATCAAACCAACAAGATGACGATGATCGACAAGATTGCCGAAGCCGCCCGTGACAAGCGGATCGAAGGCATCGCGCATGTGCAGGACGAGAGCGACCGCAACGGCGTGCGCGTGGTGATCGAGCTGAAACGCGACGCGACCGCCGATGTCGTGCTGAATCAATTGTTCCGTTTCACCCCGATGCAGACCTATTTTGGCTGCAACATGCTCGCCTTGAATGGCGGCCGTCCCGAACAGCTGACGCTGCGGGCGTTTTTGACGGCTTTCGTGGATTTCCGCGAGGAAGTGGTCGCCCGGCGCACTGCGTTTGAGTTGCGCAGAGCCCGCGAGCGTAGCCATGTGCTGTGTGGTCTCGCCGTGGCTGTCAGCAATCTGGATGAGGTGGTAGCGACGATCCGGGCCTCGCTCGATGCCGCCGATGCACGTGAGAAGTTGATGACAAGGCGCTGGAATGCCTTGGAAATTCTGGAATACATCAAGCTGATCGATGACCCGACCCATACTGCAAACCCTGATGGCAGCTATAACCTTTCCGAAATTCAGGCCCGCGCCATTCTTGACCTGCGCCTGCAACGCCTGACCCAATTGGGCGTCAAGGAAGTGACTGACGAGTTGCAAGAACTGGCCCGCAAGATCAAGGAATACTTGGAGATTCTGGGTTCGCGCGAGCGGATCATGGAGATCATTACCAACGAGTTGAAAGAGGTCAAAACCCTGTTCGCCGTCCCCCGCCGCACCGAAATTGTGGATTGGGCGGGTGATATGGAGGATGAAGACCTGATCGAGCGCGAAGATATGGTCGTGACCGTCACCAGCGGCGGCTATATCAAGCGCACTGCCCTGACCGAATTCCGGGCGCAACGGCGCGGCGGCAAGGGCCTTGCCTCGATGCAGACCAAGGAAGAGGATGTTGTC
>JANOMH010000003.1:0-9180 GCA_031420215.1 Rhodobacterales bacterium
GGTGCTCCATACCTCTGCCGATGGCACCATGATGTCGGGCTATTGGGAGGCGACACCAGGGACCTATCACGCCACCTATACCGCCTATGAATTCGTCCATCTGATCGCCGGGCGGATCGTGATCACCCCCGATGGCGGTGCACCGGTGACCGTGGTCGCAGGCGATGCTTTTGTTGTTGAAAAAGACTTCAAAGGCAGCTGGAAGATCGAGGAAACCGTGCGCAAACATTTCGATTTCAAGCTGGATTGAATTGTCCGGGTGCGACTCTGGCCTGCAGGCAACGATTTTCTTCGACCGACCCCAAGGATTGACGCGGCGCAGGCGTCCTATCACAGATCATGCGCATGACAGTCAGTGACGAAAATTTGGCCCAGGCGGCCGCGAATGGCGACAGACAAGCTTTTGCCGGCTTGCTGGAACGGCATTACGACCGGCTGTTCGGGCTTGCCTTCCGGCTGACCGGCAGCCGGGCAGAAGCGCAGGATCTGACCCAGGACATCTGCGCCGCCTTGCCCGCCAAACTGGCAACCTATCGCGGCCAGTCCAAGGTGACCACCTGGCTTTATCGCGTCACTGTGAACGCCGCCCATGACCGCCGCCGCCGGATGAACACCTATATGAAAGCCAGCGACGGCTGGGGCGATTGGGAACTGGCCCGGCAGGATGAAATTTCGACGGGCCGCGAACAGCTTGACTGGCTGACTGCGGCAATGTCGAGGCTGTCCCACGACCTGCGCGACACGCTGGCGCTGGTTCTTGACGATCTGACCCATGCCGAGGTGGCAAGTATCCTTGGCGTTTCGGAAGGCACCATATCCTGGCGCGTGTCCGAAGCGAAAAAGCGCCTGCGGGCGATCAGAGAACAGGAGGAGGCGATATGACCTCCGAATACGATGACCTTGACGACCTGAAAGCCGCTTTCGCGACAGCCACCCCGCCCCCGGATGCGGCGGTAAAAGCCGCCCATCTGGCCTTGGCGCAGGAAAATTTCGACTCTCGCCTGGGTTCTGGCCAAGGATCGCGGCAATCGGCACGTCTTAACCCTGAACGCCCAAAACGGGGCGTGTTTCAGGGAGTAATTGATATGCTGAATATTATCTCTACCAAAGGCGGGCTGACCATGACCACCGCCCTTGTCGCCGTCGGCTTTCTGGCGCTTAGCCCCCAAGGCCAGTCGCTGTGGCGCAACGGCGCGCCGGTAATCGGCGAGGGCGACGTGCAGCTAACGCCCGATACTGACGCCCTAGTCACCGACACATCAGTGGCAAATGCTGACGCGCCGCTGACCGATCAGGCCACCGGCGCGCCCGAAGTAGTTGTAACTGAACAAGCCGTGGTCGGCAGCCCAGAGCCTGCCCAGACCACGGCCCCGGTGACTACGGCTCCCGCGACCACTTCCCCCGTCACGGCTGCACCCGAAACCGTCGTGCGGGATCAGGTCGCGACCGAGAACAATCCCGCCGACAGCGAAGCGGTTGATGGCGCTGTCGGAGGTGCGGTTCAAGAGTTGGACGCGCAGGCATCAGCAGGTCTCATCGAGGTCGCACCCCCCGCACCCGCCGCCGAGATGGCACTGTCAGGGGCCATTTCCGATGACCTTGGTCGGCTCGCTGCCCCAATGGATGGGACTTTCGCCATTCAGCAAGGCTATGCCGACACCCGCATCATCCCCGACCCCAACACCGAGGCCTTCGCCACCGCCGAGGTCAACCCGCTGAAAATCACCGCCGAGGAGCCGGTCTCGACCTTTTCCATCGACGTCGACACGGCCTCTTATGCGGTCATCCGGCAATCCCTGAACGCCGGACAACTGCCGCCGCCCGATGCGGTGCGGATCGAAGAGATGATCAACTATTTCCCCTATGCCTATGCCGCCCCCGATGCGTCCGACGCGCCGTTCCAGCCCACCGTCAGCGTGATGACCACCCCGTGGAACCCCGACACGCAACTGATCAGCATTGGCCTTCAGGGCGAAATGCCCGCCATCGCCGACCGTGAGCCTCTGAACCTTGTGTTCCTGATCGACACATCCGGGTCGATGGACGAGCCCGCCAAACTGCCGCTGCTGAAACAAAGCTTCCGGCTGATGCTCGACAATCTGCGCCCCAATGATCAGGTGGCGATTGTCACTTATGCCGGGTCCGCCGGGCTGGTCCTGCAATCCACCCCGGCCTCTGACAGGAAAACCATCCTGCAAGCCATTCAGAATCTGGGCGCGGGCGGGTCGACCAATGGGCAGGGCGGGTTAGAGCAGGCCTATGCCGTGGCCGAAACCATGGCCGAGAATAACGAAGTCAGCCGGATCATTCTGGCCACCGACGGCGATTTCAACGTCGGGCTGAGCGGCACCCAGGAATTGACCGATTACATCGCAGACAAACGCGACTCGGGCGTTTATCTGTCCGTCCTTGGGTTCGGGCGCGGCAATCTGGACGATGCCACGATGCAGGCGCTGGCGCAGAACGGCAACGGCACGGCGGCCTATATCGACACCTTGTCAGAGGCGCAGAAAGTGCTGGTCGATCAGCTGACCGGCGCACTGTTCCCGATTGCTGGCGACGTCAAAGTGCAGGTCGAATTCAACCCCGCCGCCGTCGCCGAATACCGGCTGATCGGCTATGAAACCCGCGCGCTGAACCGCGAGGATTTCAACAATGACGCGGTGGATGCGGGCGAATTGGGCGCGGGCCATACGGTGACGGCAATCTATGAAGTCACCCCCGTTGGCAGCCCCGCCCAACTGTCCGACCCGCTGCGCTATGGCGATCCCGTCGCGGCGGCGGCCCCGGCGGATGAACTGGCCTTCCTGAAACTGCGCTGGAAGGAACCGGGTGCGACGACAAGCCAGCTGATGACAACGCCGATCACCGTGACCGGCGCGGTCGCGGGCACCGAGGCGCAGTTTGCCGCCGCCATCGCCGGGTTTGGCCAACTGCTGCGCGGCGAGAGCTACCTTGGGAATTGGGGCTATGACGACGCCATTGCCTTGGCCAATGCCAACCGCGGCGAAGATGCCTTCGGCTATCGCAACGAGGCCGTACAACTGATGCGCCTGGCACAAAGCCTGTCGGCGAACTGACAGGGATAACTTGCGTCAGCGCGTGGCCGGGTTCTGTCCCCCTGCCCGGCCAAAGCGCTCGCAGGTTCCTCCGGATCGGTTTTCGTCATCGAGCAGTCTGTCCCCAAGGGAACCGGCCCGGACAAACGGAGGTGGCACCTGCCACCTCCGTTTTTTGCCAATTCAAAGTAAGCGAGGTCGTCCGTCCCGGCGGACGGGCGACCCCTTCACACTACCGCCAAACCTTAGATCACATAGAAATCCGCGCTCGACATGGCCAGAAAGGTGCCAACCGTTGCGAACTGCACCCGCGCCGCGCCGCCATAGCCATCGCGGTCAAAGAACAAGCCCCCTGAGTCCTGATCATAGATGATCCGGTCGGTGTAATCCTGCGCAAAGCCGGTGGTATTGGCGCGAAAGGCGGTTGCAGCCAGCGCGCCGCCCAGCAGGCCGGTGAACACAGCATTGTCGATCCAGATCGAGTCAGAGACCGTGCTGAAATCATTGATCCGGTCCACATTGCCCACGCCCAGGGTCGAGGTGAACACAAACGCATCCGCCCCGGCCCCGCCAGTCAGCACATCATTGCCGCCGCCGCCATTGATCCGGTTCGACCCGGCATTGCCGGTGACATATTGGGCAAAGCCATTGCCCGACAGATTGATCGCCGTTGTGGCGGCTGCATTCACGGTCATCAGGGTCTCGATCGCATCATTGGCGGCCAAGGCGAAGCTGACCCCGGCAGCGACCCGGTCATTGGTGCCATAGCCCACGGCCTCGACAATGATCGAGCCGGAATTATAAACACTATAGGTGTCATTGCCGGCGCCACCTTCCATCCAGTCCGACCCATACCAATCGGCCAGCGCATCATTGCCGGTGCCGCCATACAGGTAGTCATTGCCAAGGTTGCCAATCAGGATGTCATTGTCGGCCCCGCCGTAAAGCTGATCGACCAGATCGCCGCCATCCAGCCGGTCATTGCCCGACCCGCCGAACAGAATATCTGCGCCGCCCCGGCCATTGACGGTGTCATTGCCGATATTGCCATAAACAGTGTCGGCATAGGCCGATCCGGTCACCACATCATTGCCGCCCAGCGCGTCATAGGTGCCGCCGACCGTCAGTGTCACGGTGTCAGAATAATTGGTGAACTGTGACGCTGCCGGCGGGGGCGGACCCACCACATAGGCCGGCAGGTTGGTGCCATAATTGTCGAACGACACCAGCTGAAAATTCGCGGCCGTGTTGCTTGCATTGGCAATCAGCTGCGGCTCGCCGTTATCAGTGCCATCAGGCCAGCCATAATTGGTTGCCCCATAGGCGATAAGTGAGGTGCCAACCTGCAAATGCAGATTTGTCGTGCTGCGAAAGCCAGTATTGCCAACCTGCCCGATTTCCTGTCCTTCAGCCACGGTCTGGCCAATGACCACCGGCACCGAGTTCTGTTGCAGATTGAAATAGGTGGAATAGAACACCTGCCCGTTTTGGACATGGCGCAAGGTGACGATATTTCCAATCGCGCCCGACCCCCAGGATGCGTCCTGTGTGGTCTGGCTGCCATCCCCATCCGGCACGGTTTCGCGGATGTCCACAACGGTGCCCGCAGCAATCGCGCGGACCCGCTGATCAACGCCAAGCGCGAAGTCCCACGAATTGTACAACTCGGCCGAATGGCTTCCGTCACCGGGCCTGTGGGTGACCTGAACGGCTTGACCATTGCTCCAGAACGGCAGTCTGACTTGAAAAGACATGTTAGTCCTCGGTTTCTAAAAGGGGTGACGCAAGCGCCATGACCTCAACCTAGGGACCGCTGCCAATCTAACCAATAACATGGATTTGCTATTGGATGTCGGGCCTGTAAACTTTTGGGCTAAACATGGTTAGTATATTGATATTACTTAATTAAAATTAGTCTTCTGACCAAGCGGCATTTGGCGCAAGGTCCAATTGACTTGGTCCCAAATGCCCTTGGCAATGTTCAAACCGGGCGGTAACGCTCGACGATATCGCTGGCATAATCGGCGACCCGCAAATCGAACCGGCGCTGCAGCGTCCCACGGGCCAGTTTCAGGGATTGCACCATGATCCGGGCGCCAATGGTCTTGGGCTTCAGCTCTATCGACATGCTCAGACGGGTGCGGTTGCGCGACAGGGGCACAAGTTCGACCAGAACGACCGCTTCGATCCCGCTGGTGGTCGAGGTGATGCGGTAGCCATTTGGCGGCTCCCATGCCGTGATCGCCGCTTTCAGCTGGCGGTCTTTGCCACGAAACTTGAAGTTGACATCCCAGCCAGACCCAAGCCCGTGCCGTTCATTACTGTCGGTTTTGCGCACATTCGCCCCCCGGCGCAACGCTTGCCGTTCAAAGCCGGCAAAGTCGGCGGCCCGGGCAAAGACATGCTCAATCGGGCATTCGATATCTTCTTTGGTGGCGAATTTCATAGGTCTGCCGATATCCATTTTCCCGTTGACCGGGCGTTTTTCGCAATGTCGTGTTATTCAAGGCCGTCCGCAAGCCAATTTCGCATCAGGAAATGCGCAATTGCGCCGTGCCGGGATGGCTTTATCACCGGATCGTCGCCTGCAAAAATCTGCACCAGCCGTTCCCGGCTGACCCACAGGGCCGTCTCCAATTCTGCGGGGTCGACGGTGATGGCCTCGGTCAGCGCCTCACCCCGGCAGCCCAACATAAGCGAGGCCGGAAAGGGCCAAGGCTGGCTGGCCAGATAGGACACCGCACCCACCTGCACGCCCGCCTCTTCAAACACCTCCCGGCGCACCGCGGCCTCGATGGTTTCGCCCGGTTCGATGAACCCGGCCAGCAGCGAATACATCCCCTCGGGCCAGCCCGGCGAGCGGCCGATCAGCAGTGAATTACCCCTTGTGATCAGCATGATCACTACTGGGTCGGTGCGCGGAAAGTGATGCGTGCCGCAGGTCGGACAATCGCGCTGCCAACCGGCCATGGCCACATCGCTTTTCGCCCCGCAGCGGGCGCAAAAGCCGTGGCTGTCATGCCAGCCCATCACCGCCTTTGCCGTCGCGGCCAGTTCGGCATCGCGTGGATCAAGCCGGGTCATGACCGCCCGCAGTTCGGCAAAAACATGGTCGGGCGGCAACAATGGGTGGTGCTGTTCGGACGGGTCCAGAAATGCGCCCAAGGTCGGGGCGTCCGGGTCCGCCGGGGTCCAGCCTGTCAGATCATGCGCCCAAATCCCCTCGGCCCCGTCACGGCCCAAAAACAGCGGCGGCCCGGCGTCGGCAAGAACCGGATGATCCAGCGCCAGCCGCGCCAGCTGTGCCCGGTCCTCGCCCGAAACCAAAGGTTTACCCCGCCACAACGCCACCGCCCGTGCCCCCGGCCGGGCCGCTAAAATCGCCAACGCCTCTGGGTTGGACCGAAGTTCGTTCGCCCGGTCCAGCCCCGATCCGCCAAATGTTACCGTTTCCGCCAGTTTCATAGAGTCCCTCTTGCCACGTTCAGCGACAACCAGTCGTTAATCGCCATCTTTTCACTTTGCCAGCGGCACTTTCTGCTTATGGTTGAGCAAGTTGCCCAGGCATGGGCCTACATCCAGGTTCCCCGTTCTAGTGTCTGATAAGCGAGCGAAAGATTGTAAAGGCAATGCAGGTGCCGCCGCAGAATGACATCGGGCAGGGGCCGACCGGCACGCTGGCTCAGTTGCGCATCCTTGAAACCACGGACCTGCATGCCAACCTGTTGCCCTATGACTACTTTTCCGATCAACCGGCACCGGGGATCGGACTGGCGCAGGCGGCTAGTCTGATCCGCGAGTTGCGGACCGGGGTGGACAATTGCCTGCTGTTTGACAACGGCGATTTCCTGCAAGGCAATCCGCTGGCTGACTGGATCGCGCAGGACTCAGAATTTCAGTCGGCCGATCTGCACCCGATGATCGCGGCCATGAATACGCTGAACTATGATGCCGTCACCCTGGGCAATCACGAGTTTGACTATGGGCTGGGGTTTCTGACCAATGCTTTGGCAAGGACAGGCTTTCCGCTGGTTTCGGCCAACGTGCTGTTACTACGTGGCGGCACAGTCGCCGCTGACCAGCTGCTTTTGCCACCCTATCTGCTGCTTGACCGACAGATCACCGGGACCGACGGGCAACCTTACCCGATCCGCATTGGCGTGATCGGCTTTGTCCCGCCACAACTTGTCAGCTGGAACAAGTTGGTGCTGCAGGGGCAAATCGCCACCCGCGGTATCCTTGACGCGGCACGGCATTACATTCCGCAGATGCAACTGGCCGGGGCCGAGATCATCATCGCGCTTAGCCATTCCGGGATTAGTGAGGACGCGACCAATGAGGATCTGGAAAACGCCTCGGTGCCTTTGGCTGCAGTTGCGGGCGTCGATGTGATCCTGACCGGCCATACGCATCAGGTCTTTCCGGGGCCGGGTATTGCGCCAACGCCTGCGATTGATCCGCAAAACGGCACGCTGCATGGCAAACCGGCGGTCATGGCTGGCTGCAACGGCAGCCATGTCGGGGTTGTTGACCTGCAGTTAGAGCGGCTGAACAATCGATGGGTAGTGCGTCAACAGCGCGCCTGGACCGATCCGGTGGCTGAACGGGACCCGACTGACAAACTGGTGGCCCGGGTGCCGGTCGATCCGCAAGTACTGGCTGCGGCAAACCTAGCGCACAAGGCCATTCTGGCGCTGATCCGTGAACCGATTGGCCAAACTGAAGTGCCGCTTCACAGTTACTTTGCACTCGTTGCCCCCGATCTGACCATTCAGGTGGTGACTGCGGCCCAAACAGCCTATGCCACCAATATCCTGCGTGGCACGGAATGGGCCGGATTGCCGGTGCTTTCTGCCTTTGCACCCTGCAAGGCTGGCGGGCTTAGCGGCGTGTCGAACTACATCGACATCCCGCCCGGCCCCTTGGCAATGCGCCATGCCGCCGAACTTTGCGTCTTTCCCAACTCGTTATGCATCCTGAGCTTGTCTGGCGCAGAATTAGCCAGTTGGCTGGAACAATCCGCCGGAATTTTCGCGCCAATTGCGGTTGGCCTCGCCAATCAACCGCTGCTGAACCCCGAGTTTCCCTGTTACAACTTTGATGTCATTGCCGGGGTCACCTACGAGATTGATCCCAGCCAGCCGAGCCGGACCGATAGCGCGGGCAAGGTGATCAACCCCGCCTCGCAACGGGTTCGCAATCTGCGCTGCAATGGCAAGCTGGTCGATCCGGCCCAACGCTTTGTGATCACCACCAACAGCTACCGGGTCGGCGGCGGCGGTGGGTTCGGGATGGCCGGGCAAGTGCCGATCATCCATCACTCGGCCGAAAATACCCGCGATATTGTCACCCGGTATCTGCGCAACTCCAGCCCTCTGAATTGCACGCCGCTACGGACATGGTCGTTTGCGACCCAGCCCGGCACCACCGCCTGGTTTGACAGCGCCCAGGGTGGCTTGACACATCTGGCCGCAATCAGCGGCCAGACCGTTACCGATGTCGGCCCCCGGCCGGGCGGGTTGCGGCGTTTCAGCCTGTCGTTCTGATCGGCACTCGACACGGACCCCGCCCGCCGCAATAAGGGCGGCCATACCCCAAAACCGGACCAGATAATGCCAGCCAAGCCAGCCTATACCGCCGTGATCTTTGACCTTGATGGCACATTGATCGATACTGAAACCCTGTGCAACCAGACCGGGATTGACACCTGCGCCGCCCTTGGGCTGGAGGTGTCGCTGGGGTTTTTCGAAACTCTTGCGGGCATTCACGATGCCGAACGGATCAGGCTGCTGTCAGAGTTGACCGGGGTGGCGATCGACCCCGATCAGTTCAACGCCCTGTGGGATGAAAAGACCTATGCCCGGTTCAAGGACGGCATCCCCTTGAAACCCGGCGTGTTCGACCTGCTGGCCCAGATCCGCGCCCTCGGCCTGCCGATGGCAGTCGCCACATCCAGCCGCCGCCTGCCCGCCTTGACCAAACTCGATGTGACAGGTCTGGGCCTCTGGATGCAGGCTGTGGTTTCCTTTGACGACATCGCCCAGCCCAAACCCGCCCCCGACGCCTATCTGCATGCCGCCGCCCTGCTTGAGGTGGCCCCGGTGGATTGTCTGGTGTTCGA
>JANOMH010000004.1:0-8152 GCA_031420215.1 Rhodobacterales bacterium
CTGTCCGATGCGGCCTATCCGGTGGTGGTGGGGCAGGCGGCGGCGATGTTGGGGCTGCCGGCCGTGGCCACAGCACAGATATTTCTGTTCAACTTTACCTCGAACCTGACCCAAGTCGCGCAGCGGCTGCTGCCTGTGGGGCAGACCAAGGGGCAACAGATACTGGCGGCGCTCGCCCCGATGTGCCAGACTCTGGGGAAAGAGGCCGCAGTGCAGACCATCGATGACATCGGCTCAAGCGCGTTTGCCATCGACATCGCGGCGATGCGGCACGAAACCCAGGAACCCCGGATGTTTCGGTCATGACCCTGATCGCTATTCTGCTCTCGATCATCACCACCGCCATCGCCGTGGTGCATATCCTGTGGGGGATCGGCTTTTGGTGGCCGATCCGGGATGAGGAAGCGCTGGTGCGGACCGTGGTCGGGTTCAAGGGGATAACCCGGATGCCCGGACCGATCCCTTGTGCGTTGGTGGCCGTTGGTTTGATTTGTGCGGCGAATTTCCCGTGGTTTCCGCATGGTTTTTTGCGCAACCTCGGGCTGTGGGCCAGTGCGGTGGTCTTTCTTGGGCGGGGGGCGATCACCTATGCACCGTTCTGGCGGGCACTCACCCCCGAGCAACCGTTTTCCAGACTGGACCGCAGCCTTTATGGGCCCTTGTGCCTGTTGCTGGCGGCGGGCTACCTGACCCTTGTTTTGGGAGCAACCTGATGAACTTGCCGCATGGCCCTTCTCAACACGGCCCCCTGAAAATCGGCATCGGTGGGCCGGTGGGCGCGGGCAAGACCACCCTGACCGCAGCCTTGGCCCGGGCCCTGAAGGACCAGCATTCGCTGGCCGTCATCACCAATGACATCTACACCCAAGAGGACGCCGAGGCGCTGATGCGGATGCAGATTCTGCCCGCTGACCGGGTTATGGGGGTTGAAACCGGCGGTTGCCCCCATACCGCAATCCGCGAGGATGCGTCGATCAATCTGGCCGCTGTGGCCGAATTGCGCGCCCGGCATCCCGACCTTGACCTGATCCTGATCGAAAGCGGCGGCGATAACCTGTCCGCCACTTTCAGCCCGGAACTGGCCGACCTGACCATCTATGTGATCGACGTGGCCGCAGGCGAGGAGATTCCGCGCAAGGGTGGCCCCGCGATCACCAGATCCGACATCCTGATCATCAACAAAACCGACCTTGCGCCCTATGTCGGTGCTTCGCTGGAAGTGATGGACCGGGATGCCACACGGATGCGGGCCGGGCGACCGTTTGTGTTCACCTGCCTGCGGCATGGCAAGGGGGTGGACGAGGTGATTGGGTTGATAAGGGCGATTGGCGGGCTGTAGCGCCGCAGGTCTGGCTTGCGGTGGGGCAAGAGCCTCCGGCGGGAGTATTTGGGCAACTCCGAAAATGCAAAACCTGTCCGGTTTGACCCATGGCTACCCCGCAAAAGGCGAAAATCCGCCGTCCGTGACAGATGCAACGCCGGAATATTGGCCCGGCATCGTTATATGACCCTGAAGTGACCGACAGGAAACCGCCCATGCCCTTTGATCCGACCCTCGCCGCCATCCGTTTTGGCACCGGCCTGTCTGCCATTTTGCCACCGCCTGCTGATCAGGCCGGGATGCTGGCGCTGCTGACTGGGCCTGATGTGGCAGCGCTGGCCTATCCCATTGCTGGATTTGAAATGGCCCAACCGCGTATGGCCGATGTCCGCCAGATGATGATTGCCCGGCGCGAGGCCCGCGGGACCGGCCGCGAGGCAGGGTTGCAGGATCTGTATGTGCTGATGCGCGATCAGGCCCGGGCGGCGCGGCTGGCGTTTTTTCAGGCAACCCTGGCGCGCGGTGTGACCAGCCCGGACGGGCTGCGCGAGCGATTGGCTCTGTTTTGGGCCGATCATTTCACCGTGCGGGCGCGCGACAGTTTCTCGGCCTGTCTGGTTGCCTCCTTTGCCGCTGATGCGATCCGGCCGCATCTGACCGGCACATTCAGCGCGATGTTGCGGGCGGTGATGACCCATCCGATGATGTTGATCTATCTCGATCAGATCCGGTCTGTTGGACCCAACAGCATGGCCGGGCTGCGGCGGCACCGGGGGCTGAACGAAAATCTGGCGCGCGAGATGTTGGAACTGCACACGGTCGGGGTCGATGGCCCTTATGACCAGACCGATGTGCGCGAACTGGCCGAGGTGCTGACCGGCCTGGTCTGGACCCCGGATGGCGGGTTTGCCTATGACAGCCGGTTTGCCGAACCGGGGGCGGAAACTGTCTTGGGCGTCACCTATGATGCGGCGGCGTCGCTGGACACGGTCCTGGCGGCGCTTGACGGCATCGCCGCCCATCCGGCCACTGCCCGCCATATCGCGCATAAGCTGGCGGTGCATTTTGTGGCCGACATTCCGGATGAGGCACTGGTGCAGAACCTGACGGATGTATTTATCCAGACCGGCGGCGATTTACTGGCTGTGACCACGGCTTTGTTGAACCATCCCGCTGCCTGGGCGCCCGCCTTGCAAAAGGTCAAACCGCCCATCGGCTATCTGACGGCTGCGCTGCGCGCCCTGGGCGTGCCGGGCGAGGCCCTGACCAACCTCAACAAGCGCCAGACCGAACTGTTGTTCGGCATTCCACTGTCGGTGATGGGCCAGCCCTGGGAGGAACCGCCCGGCCCCGATGGCTGGCCCGAGGAAGGCGCAGCCTGGGCCACGCCGCAAGCGATGGCAGGCCGGATTGACTGGGCGATGACCATGCCCGCCCGGCTGGTTGAACCGCTACCCGACCCCCGCGATTTTGTGCGCACAGCCTTGGGGCCAAATCCGCCGGGTCCGGTGGTCTTTGCCGCCGGGGCTGCCGAAAACGTTGCCATCGGGATCGGCCTGATCCTGTCTTCAGCCGCATTTCAACGGAGGTAAGCCGATGCAACGCCGCAAGTTCCTGTTGACCGGGGCAGCGCTGGGCTGTTCTGCCGCCGCAAGCCCGCTGCTGACCCCGATCGCCTTTGCCCAAGCCCCTTGGGAAAACCGGCTGGTGGTGATCATCCTGCGCGGCGCGATGGATGGGTTGGATGTGGTGCAGCCGCTGGGGGACCGGGACTATGCCGGGTTGCGGCCCTCGCTGGCGGGTAACAATGCGACCGATCTGGACGGGTTTTATGCGCTGAACACTGGGCTTTCGCCCCTGTTGCCGCTGTGGCAGGCCGAACAGCTGGGATTTATCCACGCCGTTTCAACCCCTTACCGCGACAAGCGCAGCCATTTCGACGGACAGGATATACTGGAGGCCGGAACCCCCGGCCTGACTGCCGAAGGGTCGCGCGATGGCTGGTTGAACCGGATGTTGCAGACGGTGCCGGGACTGACTGCCGAAACCGCCTATGCGATTGGCCGCGAACAGATGCTGATCCTGACCGGCACCGCCCCCGCCGCCCGCTGGTCCCCCGATGCGCGGATGCAGTTGTCACCGGAAGCGCGGCAGTTGCTGATGCTGGTGCAGCAGGATGATCCGCTGTTTCGCGCCGCCACCGAGGATGCGGTGATGATCGTCGATGATCTGGCTGCCGAGGCCGACAGCGATATGGCCGAAACCACCCTGCGCGGCGATCATGTGAAACTGGCGCAATTCGCCGCCTCGCGGCTGCGCGGTGAAACCCGGATCGCCAGCTTTTCGCTGAGCGGCTGGGATACCCATAGCCGTCAGGGCCCGAATTTGGCCAGAGCCTTGGCCCGCCTGTCGGACACTTTGCTGACTTTGCAGGCCGGGCTTGGGCCGGTCTGGGGCCAGACCGCCGTGCTGTGCATGACTGAATTTGGCCGCACGGCGCGGGAAAATGGCACGGCCGGGACCGATCATGGCACCGGCGGCGCGATGTTGCTGGCTGGCGGCGCGGTGCGCGGCGGCCGGGTGCTGGGCGATTGGCCCGGTCTGGGCGAAAGTGATCTGTATGCCGGGCGCGACCTGATGCCGACCCGGGATGTGCGGGCCCATGCCGGATGGGTGATGCGCGGGCTATTCGGGCTGGATGCCGGGGTGATCGAGCGCGCGGTGTTCCCGGGGCTGGAATTGGGGGCCGATCCGGGGCTGTTGCTGTAAGTGCATTGCCAATGCGCCGGCGTTCGGCCACCATTCGCCCTCGGCAAGGGGGATCTGGATGACAGAGCGCAAAATAGCGCCATTGATTGACGGATGGGTGCCGCCGCCTGTGCCCGGCGGGGTTGAATTGCAGGGCAGGTTTGTCCGGCTGGAGCCGCTTGACCCGGCCCGTCATGCAGCCCCTCTGTTTGCGGCCTTTGCCGGGCAGGACTGGATCTGGGACTATATGGGCAACGGGCCCTTTGCGACGGTGGCCGAATTGCAGGCCGGACTGGCCGATATCGGGCATGGGCATCCGACCTATGTGGTTTGTCCGCAGGGTCAGGGCCCGCTTGGATTTGCCTGTTACTGGACTGTTGCCGCCGCCATGGGATCGGCCGAAGTGGGCAGCATCACCTTTTCCCCCGCATTGCAACGCACCCCGGCCACGACCGAGGCGATGTATCTGATGATGACCCATGCCTTTGCGCTGGGCTATCGGCGCTACGAATGGAAATGCAATGCGCTGAACCTGCCGTCACGCCGGGCGGCCCAAAGGCTGGGCTTCAGTTACGAGGGCATTTTTCGAAATCATATGGTGATCAAAGACCGCAGCCGGGATACCGCATGGTTTGCCATCACGGACCAGGATTGGCGGGCCTTGCAAAGGGCCTTTGATCAATGGCTCGATCCCGCCAACTTTGATGCGCAGGGCCAACAGCGCCAGACGCTCGCCAGCCTGACAGCCCCCTGCCTTGTGGCGCGGGACCCCGATCAATAGCTACTGCGCAATAGTTACAGCGGCCCCATCGGCGTCAGCCGTTGTTGCACCATCGCGGCCAGCCGGGCCAGATGCGGGCGGTGCGGGCTGCCGGCCATCCGGCTGGCGGCCAGTTCATCGACTGCATCCGATAGCGGATGATCCCCGGCACTGCGCGCGACACCACCCAGAAACTGGGTGATGTAATCCAGCGCACCGCCGCCTTCCGCGCCTGAAAGCACATCCGCAATCTGCGCCAGATCGTCACGATAGGCGATGGGATCGGGCATTACTTCGTCATCCAGCACCGGGCGGGGGCCGGGGGGGTGGCGGTCACGCGGCATATGGTCCAGCAAGGCGGACTGAAATTGGGCCAGCGACGCAATCGGTTTGGCGATGAACCCATCGGCCCCGGCAGCCATGGCCAAAGCCTCGGATCCCGGATCGCCACTGGTGGCCAGCAGAATTTCGACACGGGGCTGTCCACGCGAAAGCTCGGCAATCAGATCGGCCCCTGACCCGTCGGGCAGTCCCAGATCGACGATGACGGCGGTCGGGCGATAGACCCGCAAATGACGGCGGGCATGAAACAGGCTGTCGGCGCGGCGGATGCGGGCCCCGGATCGCAGACAGAGCAGGCGCAGCGCCTCGGATGCGAAGCGACTATCCTCGACCACCAGAACCGTGAGGCCCAGCAATGGCCGGGCGGCGGTGGCAGGCCGGGTCATCATGAAGTCATCCAGCGTGTCCATGGGCGATTCTCCGAATTTTGCTTAAACTCAGGTGTAGTTTTGCGCTGGCTCTGGTGAACACCCGGTTAACAGCGCGCCGCAAATCGGAGCGATCTGTCGCAGCGACCCTGCTTGCGTTGGCCAGCCAGCCGCCGCATAACCGCAAGGACCCCGCCAAGGACGCATCCCATGATCGGCCGCCTGAACCATGTCGCTATCGCCGTGCCCGATCTTGGCGCCGCTGCCGCGCAATACCGCTCGATGCTCGGGGCGGAAGTCGGGCCGGCGCAGGATGAACCGTCACATGGGGTCACGGTGGTGTTCGTCACCTTGCCCAATACCAAGATCGAGCTTCTTGCCCCTTTGGGCGACAACAGCCCGATAAAGGGCTTTCTGGATAAATCCCCCGCAGGCGGGATTCACCATATCTGCTATGAGGTCGACAATATCCTGACCGCCCGCGACCACCTTCTGGGCCAGGGGGCGCGGATTCTGGGACCGGCAGAGCCAAATATCGGTGCCCATGGTAAGCCGGTGCTGTTCCTGCACCCCAAGGATTTCAACGGCTGCCTGATCGAGCTTGAACAAGTCTGAAACATAGGATTACCCATGTCCCCCACCGCCGCCATCGTCCTGTTTTCGGTCATCTGGTTCATGGTGTTTTTCATCATGTTGCAACTGCCGCAAAAGACCCAGGAGGAAGCGGGGGATGTGCTGCCGGGCACGCATAAATCCGCCCCGGCTGATCCACAGATTGGGCGGCGGGCGAAGATCACCACAATATGGGCTATTGGTCTGTGGGCGATCATCGCCGGGGTAATCATTTCCGGTCGGATTACGATCAGGGATCTGGACTGGTTTGGGCGGATGTCGCCGCCCAGCTCTCAATCCGACTAGGTCCAGCCGGACCTTCGCTCAAGTTGAATCGAATCACCTGATTGACCGGTGCCCGATATCCCGCCGCCGATAACTATTGGCGACACCGGTTTGCCCTGCCTTGAACACCTTTGTGCCCCGTCTGGTGGGAGAAGCCGTCGCAATCGGGGCGGCGGCCATGTGGCGCGGCGTGAAAATGTCACGATTGCGCCCGAAAATCGCAGCAGTCCTCAACGACAAGTAAAGCCGCAGATCGACCCAAGTGGGTGGTGAGCCGCTGCTGGCTCGCACCGCCCTCGGGACGACAACGGTAAAACGCCCGCTGGGCATATTTTGATCGCATATAGGGAGCGATAGACATGGCAATCTTTACAAACGCGGTGACGCTGACTGGCGCTGCAACTGATGACTTCCTGCTGGGTGATGCGACAAGTGGCACCGCCAACACGATCTACGGCGGCGACGGGAATGACTATATCATCGGTGATGCCGACGCGCCCGTTTTGGTTGCCTCTGCCGGAACCAGCGCTGCCACGGCCTACAGCCTGACTGGCAATCCCGACATCTGGAGCAGGATTTACAATCCCGATATCATCAATTCGACCACCGTCTCCCATGCGACCGCGATCATCGAGGGCAATGCCAACGTCCAATGGTTTGCCGTGACGATGGTGGCCGGGCAGGTCCTGACGCTGGATGTGGACTATGGTGATCTCAACCTTGGCGGCAACCTTGACACAGATGTCATCATCTATGCCGCTGATGGTATCACGGTCCTTGCGTCAAACGGCAATGCGGCCGTCACCGAAGGTGCAGGCGGCAGCAACAGCGTCAATGATTCATTCCTGACCTACACTGCATTGGTCAATGCCGTCTTCTACATCAAGGTTCAGGAATTCGGGCCTTCGCTGGTGGATGTCGGCGACACCTATATGCTGAACATCTCGCTGGTTGATCAGACCCCGACAAGCCCCGCCAGCGGCAACGATGACCTGTATGGCGGCAATGGCAATGATGTCATTTACGGGATCGGCGGCAACGACAAACTTTATGGCGGCGCGGGCAACGACACCATGACCGGCGACGCGGGCAATGACACGCTCGGCGGCGGCGCTGGCAATGACAAGATGTATGGCGGCGACAATAACGACACCTTCGCGGTCACCGACGGGTTCAACACCGGCGCGGGCGACCAGATTTACGGCGGCCTGATGACCGACACGTTGGATCTTTCGGCACTGACCGGGCTGACCAATGTACTGGTCAATCTGGGCACCGGGTCGTTCACCAGCAGCCTTGCCGCCTCGATCACCACTATCGTCGACGTGGAAAACGTCATCGGTACCGCCTTTAATGACACCATCATCGGCAGCACGGCGAACAACACCCTGTTTGGTGGGGCAGGCGACGATTCGCTGACCGGCGGCGCTGGCACCGACATATTCCATGGCGGCGCTGGCAACGACACATTCTTTACCAATTCCAGCGCGGAAGACGTGTTCGAAGCTGCGGGTGAAGGCACGGCTGACCGGGTTATTGCCAGCGCGACGTTCAGCCTTGAGCTGGCTGCATTGCAGCCGTTGTCAGCCGTTGAATTCATCCAGACCGACAATGCCGCAGGCACCACGGCGATCAATCTGACCGGCAACGCGCTTGCCCAGACGATCACAGGCAACGCCGGCGCAAATGCCCTGGACGATGGCGGCGCGGGTGCTG
>JANOMH010000005.1:0-1642 GCA_031420215.1 Rhodobacterales bacterium
GATTTCCCTGACGTGCCGCACGCCCTGCTGGTAAGCAGCACGTGCGGGGTTGTCTGTCGCTATTTCTTCAGCGCAAGTTGACCACGAATTTCGCCATCGGGGAACTTTTCCGTATGGACGTTCAGGTAATACATGCCCGCCTTCAGGTCGGCGACTTGCGCATCGGTGATCGGGGCCGAGCCTTCCATCGTTTCACCCGTCGTGTCGATGACCGGTGCTGCGGCTTCGGTTGCGGTTGCCGGGCCATGAATATGCGCCGCGGTCATATCGCCGCTCAACCCCTTGTGGCTGTAAACCCAGGTGACGGTTTTTGCCTCGGTATCAAGTGTCACTTCGGCGGTGCCGGTCGCCGCACTGTCGTTTGGCGGCACTTGGGCGGTGCCGGTCATTTCGGTGGTAAACTTCATCATTTCGGCTTGGGCGGTGGCTGCTGCAAACATCATGCTGACGGCCAGTGCTGCAACAACACCTGAGTTTTGGATACGGATCATGGGGAACGTCTCCTGTAAAACCGGGGCAGTATCACCCCTGTTTGCAACGTGTCGACAATCGTCTGGTTCCGAAATCCGACCCGCGCCGACCGACCTGCAGGCAGGATGCCGCGCAGCCCATCGGCCAATCGTCAAAGGAAACTGTCCGCACAGTGCAAGCATCGGGGATCACCGCCGGATAAATGGTGACTCTGGGCGTGCATTCGCTTACCGGTAAAGAAAGAAAACAAAATGAAAGCCTGAACCTAAGCCAATACACAGCCCGGAAAAGGTGCGACTCCGCGATGGAAAAGAAGGCACCGAAATCTGCAAAGACGCCGGGCGCAGCCCTGACCGGCCCGGCATCGGGGTCAGCGACGCCGATGATCGTTGGCATTGGCGCATCAGCCGGTGGGCTTGAGGCATTCCGCAGCTTTTTCGCCAGCACCGGGCCGGATACCGGAATGGCTTACGTCCTTGTTCAGCACCTGTCGCCTGACCACAAAAGCATGTTGGCCGATCTTCTTGGCAAATCAACATCAATGCCGGTGATCGAGGCGGTGGATGGGGTGAAGGTGACGGCCAACAACGTTTTCGTTATCCCGCCCGATGCCACCATGACGATCAGCGGCGGACGCCTTCAGATCGTCAAACCTGCGCCACCCCGCCAGACCCGGCGGCCCATCGACACCTTTCTGCAGTCGCTTGCCGCCGATCAGGGCGAAAACGCGATTTGCATCATCCTGTCAGGCACCGGAAGTGACGGCACGCTGGGGTCTGCCGCGATCCGGGAAAATGGCGGTCTGACGCTGGCGCAGGCCGAATATGACAGCCATGCCTTGCCGGGCATGCCGCAAAGTGCCGCCGCATCCGGGCAGGTTGATGAAGTTCTGGCGGTTGAAGCCATGCCCGCGCGGCTGATTGCCTATCGCAAACACCTGCATTCCGTTTCTGTCAACAAAGACAGCACCGGGACACGCACTGATGCGACCCCGCATATTGCGACGATTTTCGGCGCGCTCAGGGCACGCACCGGGCATGACTTTCTGCAATACAAGGAAAAGACGCTGCTGCGACGGCTGCAGCGCCGGATGCAGTTGTTGCAGATTGAAACCACCGAAGCCTATATTGAAAGGGTCCGCGATCAGCCGGAAGAGCTGGACCAGTTGTTT
>JANOMH010000006.1:0-7959 GCA_031420215.1 Rhodobacterales bacterium
GGTGCCGAACACATGGTCAGCCCCGGCAATCAGCGGGTCATCCGCCTGCAGCGGGATAAAGACCGTGCCGTTGCCACCCTTGTTCACCAGATCAAGGCCATGGTCAAAGAACTGGCCAAAGATCGTCATGACATTGTTGAAGGCAGGCGACAGGCCGATATCGGGCGAATGTGCCTCGATGACCAAACCACCAGCGTCGTCAACATGAAGGCCAAAGCTGACCAGCGCTGCGGCAAGTGCTGCAGCAGTCGCAGCGGGGGTGCCAGTGCTCACCGCAAGGTCCGCCGCCAGGTCAAAAGCGGCCTGCGCAATGGCATGCTCGATCATTTCCATGGCCAGAACACCATCGGCCAGGACATCAGCATCTAGGGCAAGTGCAAGGCTGGCGGCAATGCCTGTGGCGCTGGCGCTGGCCGTGCCGGTGGGGCCGGAAATGCCGACATAGTTGGTGGCAGCCGACTGGGCAGGAGTGAGATCAGTGCCATCAAAGCCATTGTCGTCCAGTGGGGCAAGCGCATCGAGCAGGGCCTGCGCACCCGCAACGGTGGCCGAAGCGTCGGTAGACGGATTGCCATCCAGTGCCGCCACGACAGCCTGCGCCGCGACAAGGGCCGCAGCAGCAGCATCCATCGCCGCGACAAATGCAACGTTCGCTGCGTTTTGCTGCGAGATTGCCAGCGTCACCTGCGCATCTGCTGCGTCATCAGCCAGAATGGCGCCGGCCAGACTGGTCGCAATGCCAGTCCCGCTCGCCTCGGCTGAACCGCCGAGACCGGAAATCGGCAGGTAAGCCGCAGACGCAGTCTGCGCTGCACCCGAATCGGTGGAATCCACGCCACCATCGGCCAGCAGGTTGAGCGCATCGACCAGAGCCTGTGCGCCCGCAAGTGTGGCTGCAGCTTCGGCGGACGGATTGCCGCCCAGTGCCGTCACGACAGCCTGCGCTGCCGCCAGAGCCGCCGCAGCGGCATCGACTGCAGCCGTGTAAAGCGGAGCTTCGGCTCCGGGTAAGGTCGGTGTAGTCAGTTCGCCGACCAGCGCATCCAGTGCGGTCTGTGCAGCGGTGGCCGTCGTTCCCGCCGCTGCGGTCAGCCCATTGGCCGCAGCGTAGGCATCAACCACGGCCTGAGTTGCAAAGGCAGCCGCAGCCGCACCCGACAGTGACACAAAGCTGGTGCTGTTAATAAAGGTCACAAAAGCGTCAACAGCGGTCTGCGCGGTGGTTGCCGCTGTTGCTGCCGTTGCGGTCAGCCCATTGGCCGCCGCATAGTCATTGACCACAGCCTGCGTCGCCGCCGCAGCCGTCGTAGCCGCCCCCAGTTGGGTGGTCGCCGTGTTCAGCACAGCCTGCGCGGCAGTCACGGCGGCACTGGCCCCATTGGCGTTCAGAGTCCCCTGATAGGCATTTGTAATTGCCGCAACCGCCGAAACGGCGCCGCTACCCTCAATCCCAGCGCCCCGCAGGGCAGCATAGATCGCGGCGGGGTTGGCGACGGATTGGTCAACGATCAGGTTGGAAATGGTGCGCGGATCGCTGTCAACGACGCTCATCCCAGTGCCATTGGCGGTGGGTGTGTAGTTGTTGTTGGTGACCCCAAAGAACGGTCCGCCCGATCCCGTGGTATATGTCGGATCCGTCAGGCGCGGGAACAGGGTTCCGGCGGCGCCAAAGTCACTTTGGCCCGGCAGCAGGTTGTTGAATGTCCCATCGACAGTGCGCAGACCGGCAGGCAATAGGGCTGCATCTGCTGCAGACACGCCATATACCTGCATAATGGCCTGAACCAAGGTCATGCCAGGCGTATTGGCATGAAGTTCGGCAATTTGAATTTGCTTGAGAATGTAAGTCAGGTCATGTTGATTGACGATGAAATTCTCGGCCATGATGATGCTCCTGTTGGGATAAAGATTACACATTACCCCGAAGGGCATTATTGACGATATGGTGTTAAGTCACCGCTTTGACGCGACCGAAACAGCGACCGGGCGACATTTGCTGCAGACCTCCGGCTTGATCCGAAGGGACTAGAACTAGATTGTTTCGCCCAAAGAGAGAGCGAATCTGGGGATTCGGCAAAATTAAACTCTTGGTATTGCCGTAATGGATAGCGTGAGCGGATTTCTGCCGCAATATGGCAAGCAGTCTTTTGCCAATGGACCAAGGTCGCAGGGTGGCAGTCACCTCAAAGTCCTGCAGCGCAGCAATTCTGGCAAACCCATTGATCAAAGGTTGCAGAACATGCGGTGTACTAAACGCAGGGTTGAAAGGAGGTTTTATCGGTGACCAAATTAACGCTTTGTTAACATTTCATTTTTCGCCGACAGGCGAAGTTTTATTGGTTGCAATCAGGTGGTTGCGGCCTCGTCAGACTAAAGTCTGATGGACTGCCATATTCTTGCCTTAATTTTGGTTGATTTTTGCCTTACATGGATTAGTCTTTGTCCATAGATTTGACAAAATACGCACTTTTGTGAAAGTTTGTTTAGTGAGTCGCGCGCTACTTGCATCGGCAGGCCAGAATCGGGGGGCCATCGCAGTACTGAAGCGGTGGTGGCTTTCCTTAGACCTGTGTCGGCAGTTCCTGGTCCTGAGTTCTGTTCTGGTGCTGGTCAGCTTCGTAGTGTTGGGGCTCTGGGTGGCAAACAAGATCGAAGCCTCGGTCAAGATCGACATTGGCTTGCGTGCTGCCCTTTATATGGAAAACTCGCTCTCGCCCCATCTGCAAGAGCTTGAAGTTGCTCTGCAGTTATCAGGCGGGGCGACCGAAACTATCGCAAATATTCTGCGACTGGACGTCCAGCGCCTGGATGTTGTGGAAACCCGGATCTGGGATCTGAAAGGCAAGGTTCTGTTTGCAACTATTCCCGAATCAGTTGGTCGAAGTTTCGAGATAACAGAAGACATTCAGATGGCGATGGATGGTGAGGTCGCGATCGACTTTGACCACCGTCCCCATGAAGGTGAGGCAGTATCCGTCTATCCGGATAGTCGGTTTGAAATTTATGTTCCGATCCGCAGTGAATCGTCTGGAAAGGTCATTGCGGTCGCGGAATTCTATCAAAACGGCGAAGCGGTCATTGCAGCGATTCACGCGGCCCGGCGGGAGACGTGGATTGTGACCAGCTTGGTCTGCCTGCTACTGATGGCCGGGCTATATATCGTAGTCGATCAAGGTAGTCGTCTGATTGCGCAACAACGCACTGCTCTGGACCACCGGGTTGCCGAATTGACAATCCTTTTGGGCCAGAATGAGGAGTTGCATCACAAGGTCGAAGATGCGACCCAGCGCAGCACCGAGGATTACGAAGCCCGGTTGCGGCGGATTGGGCATGACCTGCATGACGGTATTGGCCAGCTATTGACGATTGTCCTGTTGCGGCTGGAAAAATTGTTTCCTGCCACTGCTGGCCGGACGACAGAATATCGCGAGATCAAAGCAATGCTGGACGATTCTATGACCGAAATCCGCCATCTGGCAGCTGGATTGGCCTTGCCAGAGATCAAGGAACTCAGCTTGGCCGAGGCGGTGAAATCGGTGGTGTCGCGCCACGAATATCAGACCTCAACCAAAGTGAATTTGACGATCAGTTCAGTGCCAACTGAGCCAAGCCATCCCGTCAGGCTGGGGATTTGCCGGATGATCCAGGAGGGTTTGAATAATGCGTTCAAACATGCCGACGGCCTTGGGCAGACTGTTACCCTGGTTTGCACTGCCCAACGAATTACGGTCGAGGTCAGGGACAGCGGCAAGGGAGTTGTTCCCAAGCCGGGGACAGAGAAACGCGAAGTCCTGGGCTTGATCGGGCTGCGCAACAGACTAGAGTCATTGGGTGGTGTGCTGTCAATAAACAGTGACCCCACGACGGGAACTGTTTTGCACGTCGAATTCCTGGTGCCGGCAGAGGGGTTGCGCATTGCCTGAACGGATCCGTATCGCGATTGTCGATGATCACCAACTGGTGAGAGAGGGCATCGCTCATGTCGTCACCGAGGCTGGGGGCTTTGACGTTGTGGCCCATGGGGCCAGCGCTGCGGACGCGATAGAAATTGTGCAGGGCGGCGCGGTCGATATTCTGTTTCTTGACCTGAGTATTCCGGGCGGTGGCCTGTCGGCGCTGGAGGCGATCATCGCGACCGGGCAGGCAACCAAGGTCATTGTTCTGACCATTTCCGAGGATGAAGAGGATGTGTTGCGGGCATTCCAATTGGGCGCAAACGGCTACCTTCTTAAAGGTGTCAGCAGCAGCGAATTGATCCACGCCTTGCAGACGGTCAATCACAAGGGGGCCTATGTATCGCCGGAACTTGGGGCAAAATTGCTGTCCGGCAAACGCCACGCTGATGCATCACAGAGCGAGGCGCCGGATGCCCTGACCCAACGTGAACTGGAAATTCATGATATGGTTCGGCGTGGGCTAAGCAACAAAGAGATTGGCCATCGCCTTGATCTGAGTGAGAAAACGATCAAGCATCATATGACCAGACTGTTCCGCAAGTTGAATGTCCGCAACCGGCTGACTTTGGCAATGCTGGAACACAAAACCAGCGACGGGCCAAAGCAGAACTGATTTTTCCGCTGACCGGCCCGTCCTGTCACATCGGACTGGTAAAGGCCAGCGCCGCAGTCACAAAGGCCGGATGCTTTTCGCTGCCCGGCCTGACCAGCGCCGCCAGCCTGTCGGTCAGCCATTCCTTGGCCCGGTCCTGCCCGACGGTGCGCGCCATCAATCTGGCCCGGCTTGCCGCAATCAGCGCTGACCAACTACGCGCGTCCTGTGCGGTGGCGATACTATCGGCCTTGTCCAGCAGCGCTTGGGCCAAGCCCACGGCATCGGGGTCCAACAGCAGTTCAACCTCGGCCTTCAGTCGATAGATTTCGGCCGCGTGCATGGCATCACGCCCCAGTTCGATGGCCGCAACCGCCCGGCCTATCATGTCGCGCGCCTCGGCTTCGCGGCCGGCCTTGGCATAGCACTGGGCCAAAAGCGCCTCGTGGGAGGCGCGCATCAGGGCCAGTCCAATGCCTGTCATTTGCGCCACGGCCAATTCAAGGTCTGCAGTGCCGCCGATCAGGTCGCCCGCCCTTATCTTTTCAAACGACAGCCAGCCCATGCCGCTGACCACCCAGAACGGCTGGCCGATTTGTGCGGCAAGGCCAATGGTTTCGGCCATCTCGGATTTGTAGTCAGCCGGCAGGTGCGCGTATGAATAGGGTGCGTTGCCAAAGACATGCACATAAGGGCGCAGGAACGGCAGGGCCAGGTCGGCCTCATGCGCCCAGGCATCGGCCATCGCCGCGGTCCAGCCCGGCAGATCGCCCGCGATATAGCGGCCATGGATCTGGAACAGCAGCGCCAGCTCCAGCGAATCCATCGCATAGGTCAGCGCATGCAGCCGATGTTGGTTCAGGTCATAAAGCTGCCGGACCTTGCCGACCGAATCCTCTTGCGCTGCAAATTGCCCTTGGGTGCATTGCATCAGGGCCGTGGCCGCATGGGCCAACACTTGCAAGCCGGGTGCATCGGCGGCAATCGCGTTCATTTCCGCCACGATCCGTTCGGCGTTTTCGACATCGCCCACCACGGTCAGATGCGCCCAGATGCCCCAGGCAATCTGAAACTCAATCTCGGTCCCGCCTTGGATCGCCAGACACAGTTCCAGCGCCCGGTTATAGGCCTGGACCACTTCGGGGTCGGAAAAGCCCCGATGCTGGACGAGTGCCGCCCCGAGCCAGAACATCGACAACATTTCAAGGTCATCCCGCGCCGAACCAGCCGGAATATCGGGCAGGGCGGCAATGGCCTTGCGCAGCAACCGCACGCTTTCAGCGATTTCATTGCGCATCAGTCCAGCAGTGGATGCCTCGATCAGTTTCGGAATGGCGGCGGCGGGTTGGCCTGCGCCAAGCAGGTGACGGGCGGCAATCGTCGGGGCGGCATCGAACCGCTGGGGGGCGGCTTTGGCCCATGCCGCCAAAGCCCGCTCGTGCAAGGCCCGGCGCTGACTGGTCAGCAGCGTGTCCACCACAGCGTCACGGATCAGGGCATGGTCAAAAATCACCGTTCCATCGGCACCGGGGGCAAACAGTCCACGGGCGATCAGTTCGGCCATTTGCACCGACACCCAATCTACCGGTCGCTTGACCAGGGCTGCCAGCACATCAACCCGAATCTCTGCGCCCAAAATCGCCGCCGCCTCGACCGTCGACCGCGCGTCGCCGATATGATCGAACCGTTCGTGCAGCGCCTCGATCATCGTCAGTGGCACCGCCAGACCAAAGGCGGACTCCGGGCGTTCGACGATGGCGCGGGTAAAGTGCTGCACATACAGCGGAACGCCTTGGGCCTGATTGGCGATTTGTTCGCGCAGTGCGTTGGGTATGCGGGCGTGGTGATCTAATGTGTCGATCAAGGCCAACGCTTCGGGCCCATCCATCCGGCCCAGTTCGATGTTCTGCGCACCGGGCATGACGGCCCCGCTGCCTTCGGGCCGACGGGTGGTCAGGACCATGAGTGGGCGGGCGGCCAGTTGCGGATGCAGCGCATGCAGCACAGCCAGCGTATCGGCATCGAGCCAATGCGCATCCTCGATCAGCAGCAGTGCCGGTTCTGCAGGCACCACGGCGGCGAACAGCGCCAGCATGGACTGCAGGATCATTTCGCGCCGAACCAGCGGCGGCACCATGTCATCACTCAGACCCAGCAACAGTCCAAGCCCGGCTGCCGCCCCCTTTGGTGCCCAGTCGATAAGCCGGGCCTGTTGTGTCGGGCGGGGCATGGCGGCCTCTAGCCCGGCCAGTCCGCGAACGAACTGGCGCAGGCAGGCAAAGCTCTGGTCGCGCCGATGCTGTTCGCCCTGCAGTTCCAGCACCGTCGTGCCATTGGGCAGGTCGAGCAAAAACTGCCGCGCCAGGGTTGATTTGCCATATCCGGCAGGGGCCTCAACCTCGGTCACTTGCAGTCCCACATCGTCTGCGCGGTCCCAGATCGCCTTTAACGCCTGACGCAACGGGTCACGCCCGACAAAACCCGGCGTCGCCGTTTTGGACCGGGCCGGAGAGGCAAGCCAGATGTCGACCGGGGCAGTCAGCCCATGCACATCGCGCGCACCCAGCGGGGTCAGGGCAAATTGGCCGGGCTCCAACCTGCGGCCCGCATCCTCGGACACTACCACCTGACCGGGCCCTGCCAGCGCCTGCAGCCGCGCGGCCAGATTGACGGTCCAGCCAATTGCCATCTTTTCGGCGGCATTGGTGCCGGGTTGGGCATCGCCGACCACGACCCAGCCGGTCGCAGCACCCGCACTTGCAGCCAGCGCTGTGCCATCGGGTAACAGGATCCCGGCCACGCGCTGCACAATCTGGTCAGCGGCGGCCACGGCGGCAGAGGCAGAGTTCTTCATCGCCTCCGGGTAGCCGAAATAGGCCAACATGCCGTCGCCCATAAACTTGGCGACAAAGCCACCGAATTCAAACGTCGCATCAGTGCAAATCTGTTGATAGCGGGTAATAACGCCAAACATCGCTTCGTCGCCCAGACTTTCGGTAATTGCGGTCGAATTGGACAGATCGCAAAACAGCACCGTCATAAACCGCGACCGCACGTCAATGATTGTGGCAACCGGCGTGCCGCAGACACTGCAAAACCGGGCAGCTTGGGGCAGGGCGGCGGCACATTTGGCGCAACTCGCGTCCTGCGCCGTGGGGGTGATGCCATGGTCCAAACTGATGCTGTCGCGAATGTCATTCATTTTGTGCTCTGTTCTGACTTGCTTTGGCGCATTTGCCGCAGCAGTTGGGCCGATTGAAACGGATTGTTGATGGTTCCTGCCGCAGTCAGGAAAAATCCGCCCGATGCCGAGGTGGCAATGCTGGGAACTGTGACAGCCCCGACCGGAAGTCCGAGGCGAGGCGAGGTCACGCGGATTTCCATCGTCACAGGCTGCATCCGGGCCTGCGC
>JANOMH010000007.1:0-4801 GCA_031420215.1 Rhodobacterales bacterium
CTACGTAGGGTGGGTGAAACCCACGCGTGATGTCGGCGACGTCATCCTACGGCAAGAATTCCGCCGGATCTGCGCTTTGCGTGCCCCGACGCACTTCAAAATGCACAAAGGCCGGATCACCCGCCCGCACCCGGCCAATGACCTGTCCCTGCGAGACTGTCGCATCCTTGGCCACGGTCAGATTGTCGACATGCGTATAGACGGTCAGCAAGCCGCCTGCGTGCCGGATCACCACGATCTTGATCCCATTGGTGTCGGTTGTGACGGCGGCCACAGTGCCCGCCGCTGCCGCCCGCACTTCGGCCCCGGCAGCGGCCCCGATATCAATGCCTTCGTTGCGGCCCGGCGCATAGGCGCGGATGATGCTGCCTGCCACGGGCTGGACGAATTGCGCCGCAGGGGCCGGGGCCTGTTGACCGATGTCAGGGGCGGGAGGAGTTGCCTCGGCTGGCACCGGTTCTGACGGGTTTTCATCGGGCAAAGGTTCTGCGGCACTTGGCGGCACCGGGGTTTCCGAGCCGACGCCGGGCCGCGTGACAGGGGCGGCGACTGCTGGCGGGCTGGCCCCGGCCACCGGGATCAGCAGGAATTGCCCCTCGCGCACCGCCAGATCGGCACCAAGCCCGTTCCATTCGGCAATGCTGCGCACGGGCACGTTATAGAGCCGGGCAATCGAATAGGGCGTCTCTCCGCGCAGGACCTGATGCCGGATCGGCTCAGAGCTGCTGGGCTGAGTCACCGGGGCAGTCGGGGCTGTCGCAGCCGGCGGTAAGGCCGAAGGGGTAATTGTCTGTGGACCGGCCCGGTCAATCGCGGCCGAGGCGATGCTGGTCACATCAATCGGTGCGCCTTGAATCGCCCCGCTGGCGACCGTGGGTTCCGCGACCCGGCTGGGCAGGGCGATCACTTCGTCCCGCCGCAACACCACATCGGGGCCCACGCCATTGTAATTGGCCAGTGTCGTCGCATCCAGACCGACCCGGCCTGCAATTGACCGCATCGTGTCGCCTTGCTGGGCCACGACGACCTGATAATTCGGATAGGAAATCACCCCGCGCGCGTCTGGCCGGGGCCGGTTCGGCGGGTTCAGCGCCGCTTCGGTGGTATCAAAACCGTTCCCCATATCGCGCAAATCAAAGTCGATGGGTTTGTCGCACCCGACCACAAGGGCGGTCGCGGCGACAGCCAGCATCAGTCTGGCGCGGTTGGTCATCATTTTGGGGTTCTGCATCACGTCGTCCTCAATCCTGTGCACCCCTTGTTGACCGGGGGCTCGTGGCGTTTTAGTCGGTCCCGAGCCCTTCGACCAACGGCACAAACCGCACTGGTCGCAACTCTTCGTAATCATATCCGGCGTCGGACCTTGTGACCCGCAGCAGGCTTTGCACGGTGTCAGACTGCCCGACCGGCAACACCATGATACCCCCAATCCGCAATTGGGCCAAGAGGGGGCCGGGCGGGTCTTCTGCCGCTGCCGTGACAATGATCCGGTCGAACGGCGCTTGTTCGGGCAGGCCATAGCTGCCGTCATAGGTAAAGGCGGTGATATTGGTGATGGCAAGTTCGTCAAAGATCGCCCGCGCCCCGGCCACCAGCCTGCGGTAGCGGTCCACGGTATAGACCCGGCGGGCAAGCTGGCTCAGGATCGCGGCCTGATAGCCCGACCCGGTGCCAACCTCGAGCACTTTGTCACGCGGGGTCACGTTCAGCGCCTGGGTCATGATCCCCACGATAGACGGCTGGCTGATGGTCTGGCCGCAGGCAATGGGCAGGGGCATGTCTTCATAGGCCCGATCGGCAAACAGCCCGCGCACGAACTTGGCCCGGTCAATCTTTTCCATCGCCGACAGGGTGCGGCTGTCGGTCACCCCCTTGCTGCGCAGGGCAAAAAGGAACTGCATTTGCTGTTCCGCAAGGCTGGTCACTTGAGCCGCTCCGCCAGTTCGGCCAGCCGGTCATGCGCGGTCAGATCGGCCCGCAGCGGCGTGATGCTGGTGTAGCCATCCAGGTTGGCCTGTGCATCGGTGCCCGGCCCGGTTGGTTCGTCCTGTGGCCCGCCGGTGACCCACATGAACCGCCGCCCATTCGGCGATACCTGCGCCATCGCCCCAAAGGTCGTGTTCCGCCGGAACCCTTGCCGGGTCACTTGGATGCCTTTGACATCAGCCGCCGCGACGGGTGGAAAATTGATGTTGTAAAACAGCCGGTAATCGGCGTCGTCCCAGAGACCGTGATCCAGCAGTTTGCGGATCGTGGCGGCTCCATGCACCGCTGCCGCCTGAAACGGATCGGCAAGTCCGGCATTGCCGGGGCCAAAGAATTGCGAGCATGCGATAGCAGGCAGCCCTTGCAAGGCCGCTTCCATTGCCGCCCCGATGGTGCCGGAATACAGCACGTTTTCAGCGGCATTATTGCCCCGGTTCACCCCCGACAAGATCAGGTCGGGCCGGGCATTGGCCATGACATCGAACAGGGCGGCCAGCACGCAATCCGCCGGGCTGCCCTCGGCGGCGAACCGGCGCGGTTCCAGTTCGGCGATCATCGTCGGGTGGGTGTAGCTGATGCAATGGCCGACGCCGGATTGTTCAAAGGCGGGGGCGACAGTCCAAACCTCGCCCCCCGGTCCCGCGATTTCGGTGGCGATAGCGTGCAGCGTTTTCAGGCCCGGCGCGTTGATGCCATCGTCATTGGTGATCAGAATGCGCATGAAACGTTTGCCCCGGTGGTGTTGGCTATTTCTATGCCAGAGGGTTCCGGGCGGCAACGGCTGCCAGAGAAATAGCGCTCCGCGCGGGGGATATTTAAGACCCAGAGAAGCTAAAGGAGTATTTCAGGCAACAGCCTTGCGGCCTCGGCCTTTGGATCGGCAAGGGCAGTCCGATCTTCGCCCGGGAAAAACCGTCCGCGCGTGGCGGTGGGCATCGGGCCGGGGGACAGGATGCGCACCCTTGGCCCGGTGCGGGTGGTTTCGGCCTGCCAGCTTTGCGCCAGTGCGATTTGGGCGGCTTTGGTGGCGCCGTAGTGGCCAAAGAACTTTTCGCCCTGTCGCGGATCACTAAGGAATACAGCGGTGCCTGTCAGCCCGAGCAAGGGTGCGACATAGCCGATCAGTCTGGCCGTGGCGGTGATATTGATCGCCACGGATTTATCGAAATCCTTTGGGGCCAGATGGGCAGTGGGGGCCAAAGGTCCGGCGTGGATGGCGGTATGGATCCAGAGATCCAACCCGCCCCAGCGGTCATGAATGCTGCGGCAGAGTTGCTGCATCGCCTCGGGGACGGTGATGTCCATCGGGGCCAGCGTGGCCTGCCCGCCGACCGCCTGAATCCGGTCGTCCAGTTCCTCGAGTGCCCCAACCGTCCGCCCCACGGCGATGATGTGATGGGTCGGCGCGAGGGCCAGCGCCAAAGCCGCCCCAAGCCCGCGCGAGGCCCCGGTGATCAGGGCGGTTTTGGTGGGTATTGCCGCTTGGATGGGTTGATTTTCAGACATAGCGCTGGTTTGTCACCGCAAAAGCCGCTGTGCAAGGGACAGTTGCTTGACATTTGGGCGGAAACATCAAAAACCGATGCTTAACGATAGCTATGAAACAGGAAGCACTCATGTCCCGCGCACTCCCCCTTTCCTTGGCCGTGATTGGCCGCGATAGCCTGCTTTCCAAGGCGCTTTTGGCGCTGGCCGGTTCGGCGTTCATCGCTGTGGCGGCACAGATTTCCGTGCCGATGATCCCGGTGCCGATGACCTTGCAAACGCTGGCGATTTTGATGGTCGGGTTGACCATGGGGTCGCGGTTGGGCGCTGTGACTGTGCTGGCCTATCTGGCCGAGGGTGCGTTGGGATTACCGGTGTTTGCCGAAGCCAAGAGCACGCTGGCCCTGATCGGCCCAAGTGCGGGGTTCTTGGTCGGCTTTGTCGGCATGGCGTTCATCGCCGGGCTGGCGGCGGATTATGGGATCAAGAAGGTCCTGCCACTGGCCGGTTTGGCCGTGGTCGCTGCCGCCGCTTTGTATATCCCGGGGGTCGCCTGGCCGTTGCTGATTGCAAAAATCGGCGGCGTGACGCAGATGTTGGCGGGCTTTGGCGTGGATCCGTCCCAGTGGGGCGCCGATACCGGCGCGATGATCTGGCAATATTACATGTCGCCATTCCTGATTGGTGATGCGGTCAAGGCGGTTCTGGCGGCATTGGTCGTTGCTGGCGGCTGGTCGGTGCTGGGCCGCCGCGCGGCTTGATCCTTTGGGTTAAGTGGCAAAGGCCGCTCCTGCCGGGGCGGCCTTTTGCTTTGGGGATCAAAGGCCCGCTTCGGTCAATCGCGCCGCCACGATCCGGGCCAGCAGGTCAGGTGGGAGCGGATGGGTCGGCGTGAACAGCACCCCGCTTTTGGAATGCTTGAACCCCAGTGCGTCCAGTTCCGTCGCAAACCCCGGGATGATCCCGCCGGAATGCGGGTAAAACCCGCAGTGTCTGGCAAATCCGGCATAGCCCGCGATGACCTTTTTGCCGATCCGAAACCCCGGCATCGCATAGCTGATGACCTCCGTGGCTTGGGGCAGCAGAGTGGTCAGTTGGCAGCGCAGGTCGGTCAGCAGGGCCTGTTGATCGGTGGGCAGGGCGGACAAATAGGCGTCGTGGCTGGTGTCCGCCGTCATGCGGTTATTCTGCCGCCGTTTTCATCACGAACCCCTGTTCGATCATATCGGCGGGGATCACCGGGTAGTCGCCGGAAAAACAGGCGTCGCAGTATTGCGGGCTATTGGCATCGCGCCCGCCTGCCTGACCCACGGCGCGGTAGAGGCCGTCG
>JANOMH010000008.1:0-19626 GCA_031420215.1 Rhodobacterales bacterium
GGATTGACCTGCCCGATGACTTGCCGGGTGCCTGTGCTGGCCTGTTTGGCTATCTGGGTTACGATATGATCCGGTTGGTCGAACATCTGCCCGACGTGAACCCAGACCCACTCGGCCTGCCCGATGCCGTGCTGTTGCGCCCTTCGGTTGTGGCGGTGCTGGACGGGGTCAAGGGCGATGTGATCCTGGTGGCTCCGGCCTGGGTGTCCTCTGGCCTGAGTGCCAAGGCCGCTTATGCGCAAGCCGCCGAACGGGTGATGGATGCCCAACGCGCGCTGGAACGGGCCGTCCCTCAAGACGCCCGCGCCCTGGGCGAACCGATGTTGCCGGGCGAGCCGGTGTCGAATTTCACCCATGCCGGATATCTGGCGGCGGTCGAAAAAGCCAAGGATTACATCCGCGCCGGTGACATCTTTCAAGTGGTCCCGGCGCAACGCTGGACCCAGGATTTCCACGAACCGCCATTTGCACTTTATCGTTCATTACGAAGGACTAACCCATCGCCCTTCATGTTCTACTTTAACTTTGGCGGGTTTCAGGTGATCGGCGCCAGCCCCGAAATTCTGGTCCGGGTCTTTGGCAATCAGATCACCATCCGCCCCATCGCCGGAACCCGGCCGCGCGGCGAAACCCCCGAACAAGACAAAGCGAACGAGGCGGAATTGCTCGCTGATACCAAAGAACTGGCCGAACATCTGATGCTGCTTGATCTGGGCCGCAATGATGTGGGCCGGGTCGCGAAGGTTGGCACGGTCAAGCCGACCGAACAGTTCATCATCGAACGCTATTCCCATGTCATGCATATCGTCTCCAACGTGATTGGCGAACTGGCCCCCGGCCAGGACGCCCTGTCTGCCTTTTTCGCGGGCATGCCTGCAGGTACGGTGAGCGGCGCGCCCAAGGTTCGGGCAATGCAGATCATTGACGAGTTGGAGCCCGAGAAGCGCGGCGTTTATGGCGGTGGCGTAGGGTATTTCAGTGCGGGTGGCGATATGGATATGTGCATTGCCCTGCGCACTGCCGTGTTGCAGGACCAGAAACTCTATATTCAGGCAGGCGGTGGCGTCGTCTATGACAGCGACCCCGAGGCGGAATATCAGGAAACCATCCACAAAAGCCGGGCCATTCGCCGCGCGGCACAGGATGCCGCGATGTTCCGCAAGGACGGCAATCGGTAAACCTTGACTTTCTCCAATATCGGACTATTTATATTCCAATATTGGAGGTAGTCATGCAGCCCGCCCTCGTCTATCCCACCTCGACCCATACCCCCGCGCTGCCTGATCTGGCCGACAAGGCCGAACGCGCCCGGCTGAGCGTTGGTGCAGTGACCGCGTTTTTCAACATTATGGAGATCTGGAAAGTGCGGGACGAAGACGCCCGCGCCCTGCTGGGTGGCATGTCGAACGGCGCGTTTTATGCACTGAAAAAGGGCGAAGGCAAAGCGTTGGACGAGGATCGGTTGCGCCGCATCTCTTATCTGATCGGCATCTTCAAGGCGCTGAATATCCTGCATGGTCAAGATCTTGCTGACCGCTGGATACAACTGCCCAACAGCAATCGCATCTTTGGTGGCAGCACCGCGCTGGCCTATCTGATCCACGGCGGCCTGCCCGCCTTCCAGACCCTGCGCCGCCTGCTCGATGCCCGACGTGGCAGCTGATCCACCGCTTACCGCGCTAAGGCAACTGGATACCGTGCGGTTGATCCCGTCACGCTATTCGATCCCGGATGACTCTGTGCTGACCCGGATCGCGCCGAATGATGCGACCCTCGCGGCGGTCTTTGACCTCGACAATGCCACCAATGACCGGCTGTTGGCCGAGGCAAACCAGCTGCCCGGCATTGGCATTGACGAGCTGGTGTTTGGCGTGCCCCATTACCGGATCATCAACGCCGCCTTCAGCCATGCCCATCCTTTGGGCAGCCGATTCAACGGGCCGGACCGGGGGGCGTGGTATGCGGGGGTCAGTATCGACACTTCACTGGCCGAGGTGATCTTTCACAAAACTGTGGCGCTGGCTGAAGTGAACTGGTTCAACGACAACATTAGCTATGACGCCTACCTTGCTGATCTGGCGTCTGATTTTCATGATTTTCGGGATCAGCGTGACCATGCGGATTGCCTGAACCCAGACAGCTATATCGCCTCTCAGGCGCTGGCCGACCGTCTGCTTGACGTTGGCTCAGCCGGGATCATCTATCCGTCTGTCCGTCATCCGGGCGGGACTTGTATCGCCTGTTTCCGGCCTGCCATCGTGGCGCATGTGCGCAAATACCAACAGTTCGCGCTAACCTGGTCGGGCAGCCAGACCCCATCAGTGAGCGTTGCTGTGACCTATTGAGTCAAAACCGCCGATATCGGGGCCAGCGCCACCTGCGCCGCCCGGTTTTCAGTGCCCCACAGGATCAATGCCGACACAGTCTCGGGCCTGAGCCGGGCCAACAGGACAATGCCGCTTTGCTGGCGTGCCTGAAACGCCGCATTGTCCAGAAACCGGCGGATCGTCCCGGCGTCCTGCCCGTCGCCGTCCAGATCACGGTAAACCTCGGCTGCAGGCACTTGCGCTGTCGCCGCAGCCCGCAGCGCCGGGTTCAGCCCGGCAGACATCACCAGCAACCCGCGCCCATCCGCGCCAAGCCGCGCGAGCGTTTGTGCCGTCACAGCACCCGAAGATTGCACCCCGCCATTGCCGGTATCCAGCAAACCGACCACTTGCGGCAACGTCGCAAAAACCGATTCGAGCGTTACTTCGACATCACTTGGCTGTGCGCCTTCGGGCAGGGCCGCAACCGCCAAAACCTCGATCCCCATGTCGCGATAGGTCTGCATCCGGGCCGCCGCATCGGGATCGGCAGGATTGATCGCCACGGTCACCGCAAACGGCACCCCCGCCAGAACGGCGGCCATGCCCGCGATGCCCCCATCATCCAAAAGAACCACTGCCAGCAGCGGTTTACCTTCGGGATTGTCAAACGGAGCCGCGAACTGCACCAGCGCGGGGCCTGCATTTTCTACAGCCAGATCGCCGCTTGGCGCAGGCTCGGCGGTAGCGGGGACATCCGCAGCAATTTCGGGCGTGGTTTCGGGCCGGTTCACCCGCACTCCGCCCGCCACTTGCGGCAAGTTGACCGCATCACTCTGCAACACGATCCGCGCCGGAGGCAGCACAGTCTGCTCCGGATCGGGGGTCAGGGTGATAACCTCAGGCTCAGGAGTCGGCGTCGGGGCCGGCTCAGGGGCGGGCAAAACTTCGGGCAGAACTTCGGGCGCCAGATCGGGCGCTGGAGCCACCGGTTCAGTCTGCGGGGCCGCAGCCGTGACACCATCAGCGGCAGGTTCAGCCACAGCTGGCGCGGCCGGGGCATCGGGGGCGGTTGGGGTCGGTCCGGCATCGGCCAAAATGGCAGGGGCAGCCTCGGGGGCCGGTTGCGGGGCAATCTCGGGCTCGGCAATGGGCGCAGCAGCGGGCTGGGCCACATTCTCGGGCACGACGACCGGAACATCCTCTGGCACAACTGCAGGATCGACCTGCGGATCGGGGGTCACCGGAAGCACGGCGATCGGCGCATCTGGCGCAGGTTCGTCCTGCACCGGCGGGGCTGCCGGTTCAGTGGAAAGCACAAGGTCGGTCTCGGTGGCAGGCGTGACAGGCGCTGCGGCCTGCGGATTTGGCAAGACCGGGGTGTCAGCCGTAACTGCCAGTTGCGGGGCGGCACCATCGGCTGGGGCAGTCAAACCGGCCTCGGCGTTGGCAATCACCGGCGGGTTGGCCGGGGTGGTGTCGGCCAGCAGCGTATCAGGTTCGGCACCCGGTGCGGGGGCTTGCGGTACAGTCCCGACCCGGGGCGCTGCAGGATCAGCGGCCAATTCAGCGTTTTCCCCCAACGGGTTATCTGCCACATCGTCCCCGGTGACATCGCCCGCCTCTGCCTGCGACATGACCACCAATGGTTCCAGTGGCGGTGCGTTGCCAGCCGGCTGCGGCGCCAGCAAGGATGCCGTCGTCAATCCCAAGGCCGAGGCGACAAGCCCCCATGCCCCGCCCGAAATAAAGCCGCGTAACACCTGCCGTGCCTCTTGCTCTTCGCCAGTTTTGGCGCTTGTTTTTGCCAGACCTTGATGCCCCGGACCTTGACGTTCTTGCATCTTGCGGCCCATGTATGGGTTCTACTATAGCGTCATGCGCCTGTGTGACGGTAGCCCCATTTTCCCGGATGGCTGAAAGATGCTGCTTCTGATCGATAACTACGACAGTTTCACCTATAATCTGGTGCATTATCTGGGTGAATTGGGGGCCGAAGTCGTGGTCCGGCGCAATGATACGCTGGATGTACAAGAGGCGTTGGGCTTGCGGCCCGCTGGTATCGTGCTGTCCCCCGGCCCCTGTGACCCTGCACAGGCCGGGATTTGTCTGGCGCTGACCGCGGCTGCCGCCGAAACCCGGACGCCGCTTTTGGGCGTATGTCTGGGTCATCAGACCATCGGGCAGGCTTTTGGCGGCAATGTGGTCCGCTGCCACGAGATTGTACATGGCAAGATGGGGCAGATGCACCATCGTGGGGTCGGTCTTTTCGCCGGGCTGCCCAGTCCGTTCAACGCGACCCGCTACCATTCGCTGGTGGTTGACCGGGCCACCCTGCCCGCTTGCCTTGAGATTACCGCAGAACTGACGGATGGCACCATCATGGGCCTGCAACACCGCACCCTGCCGATCCATGGCGTGCAGTTTCACCCCGAAAGCATTGCGTCGGAACACGGTCACGCGCTGTTGCGCAATTTCCTGAATATGGTCCCTGTGGCCGCATGAGTGACGCGCTAAAACCCCTGATCCATGCTGCGGCAAACGGGCCATTGACCCGCGCGCAAGCTGAACAAGCGTTCACCATCCTGTTCGAAGGTGACGCGACCCCGAGCCAGATTGGTGGCTTTCTGATGGCCCTGCGCACCCGGGGTGAAACCGTGCAGGAATTCGCCGCCGCCGCTGCGGTGATGCGGTCCAAGTGCATTCCGGTCAGCGCGCCCACGGGGGCGATGGATATCGTCGGCACTGGCGGTGACGGCAAGGGCACGCTGAATATCTCCACCGCCACGGCCTTTGTGGTGGCGGGTGCGGGCGTCCCCGTGGCCAAACACGGCAACCGCAACCTGTCGTCAAAATCCGGCGCGGCGGATGCACTCGGGCAAATGGGGATCGATGTCATGGTCGGCCCTGCTGTGGTTGAACGTGGGCTGCGCGAGGCCGGGATTGGCTTCATGATGGCTCCGATGCATCATCCGGCGACCAAGCATGTGATGCCGACGCGGGCCGAACTTGGCACAAGAACGATCTTTAACATCTTGGGCCCATTGACAAATCCCGCAGGTGTCAAACGGCAACTGACCGGGGCCTTCAGCCGCGCACTGATCCGGCCGATGGCCGAAACGCTGGGCCAATTGGGGTCGGAACGGGCCTGGCTGGTGCATGGCGGCGACGGGTCGGACGAGCTCAGCATCTGCGGCGTGTCCTATGTCGCAGAGCTGGACGCAGACGGCGTGCACGAGTTTGAGCTGCATCCGGCCGAAGCGGGGCTGCCGGTCTATCCTTTCGAGGCGATTCTGGGGGGCACTCCGGCCGAAAATGGCGTGGCCTTCCGGGCCTTGCTGCAGGGGGAACACGGGGCCTATCGCGATGCGGTATTGCTGAACGCCGCCGCCGCCCTGCTGGTCGCAGACAAGGTCAGCGATCTGTTGGCCGGCGTAGAGCTTGCCCGTGACAGCATTGATAGCGGTCGGGCCCTGCGCGCCGTGCAAGCCCTTGCCCGGATCAGCCAGGACAAATGATCCCCGCCGGATGGGCCGATCTGCCATTTTGGGCAACCGATTGGCCCCGGATCAAGGCTGCGGTAGATGCCGATCCGCGCGTCGTTTTGCCCCCCGCAAACCAGCGCTTTGCGTCCCTCGACCTGACCCCACCCGATCAGGTCCGGGTCGTGATTCTGGGCCAGGATCCTTATCCAACCGCAGGTCATGCGATGGGACTGGCGTTTTCGGTGACACAGGAAACCCGGCCCCTTCCTCGATCTCTGTCTAATATATTCAAAGAATTGCAGGACGATCTTCATTTTTCACCTGAACATGGCGACCTGACCAACTGGGCCCTGCAAGGGGTGCTTTTGCTGAATACTGCCCTTAGCGTGCCCGAAGGCACTGCTGGCGCACATAGCGGGCTGGGTTGGGACAGACTTGCCGCACAGGTCATTGCAAAAGCATCACAAAAACCCACCGCTTTCCTGCTTTGGGGCAATCACGCGCAAGCCTTGGCGCAACACATCCGGGCGGGCGACCATCTGATCCTGACATCGGCGCATCCGTCCCCCCTCTCGGCCAGACGGGGTTTCTTTGGCTCCCGTCCATTTTCCAAAACCAATGACTGGTTGATCGGTCGACAAGACCACCCTATTGCATGGGCAAAGCCGCGCTGATCGGTTCTTTTCTTTGCCCGCCTCCCTGACTATGTTTGGCCCTATGAACATCCTTGATAAAATCAAAGCCTATAAACTCGACGACATCGCCGCACGCAAGCTTGCCGTGCCGTTAGCCGTGGTCGAGGCCAACGCCCTTGCCGCACCCGCCCCGCGCGGGTTTGCACAAAAACTGACCGAGGCCACGCGCACCGGCTATGGTCTGATTGCCGAGATCAAAAAAGCCAGCCCCTCCAAAGGCTTGATCCGCGCCGATTTCGACCCGACTGCCCTCGCGCTGGCCTATGCCGAAGGTGGGGCCACGTGCCTGTCGGTCCTTACTGACGAGCCGTCATTTCAAGGCGCCGATGCCTACCTTACCGACGCCCGCAGCGCCGTGAGCCTGCCCGCGTTGCGCAAAGATTTCATGTATGACACCTATCAGGTCGCCGAAGCCCGCGCGCTGCATGCCGATTGCATCCTGATCATCATGGCCTCGGTCAGCGACGCGCAGGCGCAGGAGCTTGAGGCTGCGGCGATCCGCTGGGGCATGGATGTGCTGATCGAAGTGCATGATGCCGCTGAATTGGAACGCGCCACTTTGCTGAAGTCCAAACTGATCGGCATCAACAATCGCAATTTGCAGTCGTTCGAAGTGTCACTTGATACCACCCGCCAACTGGCCCGCCGCGTCCCCGCCGACCGGTTGATCGTGTCGGAAAGTGGGCTGAATACCCCCGCCGATCTGGCCGATCTGGCCCGCTACGGCGCGCGTGCATTCCTGATTGGTGAAAGCCTGATGCGGCAGGCGGATGTAGCCGCCGCTACACGAGCTTTGCTTGCCAACCCCTTGACCGCCGGGGGAAATTAAGTGCTGAGCCATTTTGATGCCAGCGGTCAGGCGCATATGGTCGATGTCTCGGCCAAACCTGTGACCGCCCGCATCGCCGTAGCCGAAGGCCATATCACCATGACCGCCGCGACGTTGGCCCTGGTCCGCGAAGGCCGCGCCGACAAGGGCGATGTGCTGGGGATTGCCCGGATTGCAGGCATCATGGGGGCCAAGCGGACCGCTGATCTGATCCCGCTCTGCCACCCGCTGCCGATCACCAAAGTCGCACTGGACCTGACCCTTGATGACACATTGCCCGGCATCCGGATCAGCGCCACGGTGAAAACCTCTGGCCAGACCGGGGTCGAGATGGAGGCGCTGACCGCCGTCACCGTGGCCGCCCTGACCCTGTATGACATGCTGAAAGCCGCTGAAAAATCCATGGTGATCAGTGATATCCGGTTACGGCTCAAGGATGGCGGTAAATCGGGCCGTTACGACGCCACATGATCACGGTAGCCGCGGCACTTGACCGGCTTTTCGCGCTTGTCTCCCCTTTGCCCGGCGAAGATGTGCCGCTGACCCAAGCCGCCGGGCGCATCCTGTCCCGTCCGGTCAGCGCCCGGCGCAACCAACCACCCTTTGCAGCCTCGGCGATGGACGGCTACGCGATCAGGGCCAAATTTACGCCCGGCGAAACGCTGCAAGTCATCGGTGAATCCGCCGCCGGCCTGGGTTTTTCGGGTCAGGTCAGGCCCGGCCAAACCGTCCGCATTTTTACCGGCGCGCCGATGCCCGTCGGAACGGATATTGTGGCGATTCAAGAGGATGTTACGCGAAGTTCAAGTGAAATAACCCTCGGCCCCGATGTCGGCCCTGCCAATGTGCGGCCCATGGGGGCTGATTTCAAGATCGGTGACAGCCTCTCTGCACCGCGCCGCCTGTCGCCGTCTGACGTGGCCCTTCTGGCGGCGATGAATATCGCGACAGTGCCCGTGACCCGCCGCCCGGTTGTCGCAATCATTGCCACCGGCAACGAGCTCGTCCAACCCGGAGAGAACCCCGGCCCGGATCAGATTATCGCCTCCAACAGCTACGGGTTGCACGCTTTGTTGCGCGACCTTGGGGCCGACCCACGGTTGCTGCCGATCGCGCGGGACACGCTGGACTCGCTGGCCTTTGCCCTTGATCTGGCCAAGGATGCCGACCTGATCCTGACCATCGGCGGGGCTTCGGTCGGCGATCACGATCTGGTCGGCCTGGCCGCTGGTATCGCTGGAATGGAACAGGCGTTTTACAAAGTGGCGATGCGCCCCGGCAAGCCACTGATGGCGGGGCGCATGGGCGCGAGCATGATGATCGGTCTGCCTGGAAACCCGGTGTCCGCCATGGTCTGCGGCCATATTTTCGTGGCCCCGGTGATCCGTGCGATGCTGGGGCTACCTGCCCGAGCGACGCCGCGCCAAACGGCGGTTTTGGCCGCAGCTTTGCCCGCGAACGGCCCGCGCGAACACTACATAAGGGCCCGGCAGACCGCTGATGGCGTTGTGGCCTTTGATAAACAGGACAGCTCGCTCTTGTCGGTCCTGTCGCAATCCGATTGCCTGATCGTCCAACCGGCCGGTGACGGGCCGCGTGCGTCAGGCGAAATGGTTCAGATTATCCCGATCTAGGGGAACGTGTTGACACAAAACGGGAACATGACTAGAACATCAGTCAATGGCTCGATTTGACAGGGAAAACCCCATGCTGACCAAGAAGCAGCTCGACTTGCTGGAATTCATTCAGAACCGTGTGCAACGCGATGGTGTGCCGCCGTCCTTTGACGAAATGAAAGAGGCGCTGGATCTGCGGTCGAAATCCGGGATTCACCGGCTGATTACCGCGTTGGAGGAGCGGGGGTTTATCCGCCGCCTCGCGCATCGGGCCCGTGCACTTGAGATTATCAAACTGCCCGACTCGATGCTGGCCAAAAAGCCCGGTTTTGAACCCAGGGTCATCGCCGGCGATAAACCTGATGCGATCCCGCGCAATGCCCGGTCAATTGATACCGCTGGCGCCGTTGAACTACCGGTCATGGGCCGGATCGCCGCTGGCGTGCCGATTGCCGCGATATCCGAGGTGTCCCATACTGTTGCCGTCCCACAATCGATGCTGGGCGCAGGCGAGCATTACGCACTCGAAGTGCGCGGCGACTCGATGATCGAGGCCGGGATCAATGATGGCGATGTCGTGGTGATCCGCCAGACCAATAGTGCCGATAACGGCGATATCGTCGTCGCCCTGGTCGAGGATCAGGAGGCGACGTTGAAACGGTTCCGCCGCAGCAACGGGATGATCGCGCTCGAGGCCGCCAATCCGGCCTATGAAACCCGGCTCTATCGCGATGACCAGGTCAAGGTGCAGGGCCGTCTCGTGGGCCTGATCCGAACCTATTGACGCCTGCGTAGGTCGGAGATTTTTTGTCCGACTCCTGCCGGATCAAAGTGCCAAACCCGACTGCTACGGTCCGTTTTGCGCCACGGTCATTGACTGGCGGCGCAGCCCGATCATGGTCCACAGACGGTTGCCGGTCAACTCGCGCGTGGTCTGGAATGTCAGCTTGCCATCGACCACCACTCCGGCCAAGGCCCCGGTATCGCGCAAACGGCGCGCATCAAAGACCTCACAGGGCCGGTCGCGCTCGTCCACGACCGATAGAATCAGGATATCCGCCCCATCACAGCCCGGCATTTCGCGCGGGGCCACTTCGCCGGTCAGGATCAACACTTCGGTCCCAGCCACAGTAACGCGCGCCGCCTTACCTGCCACTGCAAGTCCCGGCAAGGCATTGGCGTCCGCCTGCAACATCACAGAGCCGTCATTCTCCAGCCAGCTTTCGGCAGCAAATCCATCGCCCTTGGCCCTGGACAGCACCCGCCCGGCGTCGGTCAGCACCCCGATCAGTGCGCCACTATCCGCCACCAGCAGCGCGGGCCGGTTGCTTTGTGCCCAGATTACAAAGGCCAGGGCGATTGGCACCACCCCAAGCCAGCGGCTGCGCCCCTGCCAGAGCACAATGATCAGCCCCCCCAGCGCCATCACCGACAAGACCTGCAGCGGCGGGCTGTGCACTGCCGACACTGCCCCATCCCAACGCGCCACCATATGGCTGACAAACAAAATCCAGCGCGACCCCCATTCGATCATCCAGATTGCAGGCTGATCCAACCCGAAAGGCGCCGTCAGCGCCAGAATCACCGCCCCCGGCATGACCAGTAACCCCATTGCGGGCACGGCCAGCAGATTGGCAATCAACCCGTAATCTGCAATCCGGTTGAAATGCGCCGCTGCAAAGGGGGCGGTCGCGGTTCCGGCCACCAAAGATGAAAACACCAGCATCAGCGCGGGCCGCGTCCAGCGCGGCGGGGTCCAACGGCCTTCGGGCAGTTCGGTCAGCCCGCCGAAAGCTGCAACCAAAGCGACAGTTGCAGCAAATGACATCTGAAAGCCGGGATTGATCAGGCTTTCAGGCCGCAACACCAGCACCACCATGCCCGCCAGCGCCACTGACCGCAGGGTCAGCGCACGCCGGTCCAGCATCACCGCCACCAGCATTACCGCGACCATGATGAACGACCGTTCGGTCGGCACATCGCGGCCGGCAATGGCGAAATACATCGCTGCCGCCATCAAAGCCACAAAAGCCGCCACCTTTTTGGAGTTGATCCGCAATGCCACGGGCGGGACCAAGGCCAGTCCATACCGGATCAGTCCGAACACAAAGGCCGCGAGCAGCCCCATATGCGTGCCCGAGATCGAGACGAGGTGATACAGGTTGCTGTCCCGCATCTCTTGATTGGTCGCTACCGAAATTCCCGACCTGTCGCCGGTCATCACGGCGGCGGCATAGCCTCCCGCCTCGCCCGGAATCCGCGCCCGCACCTCGGCGGACAGCCAAAGCCGCAGCCGGTGCATTTCCAGCCCGCCCTGCCCTGCGGCGGCAGGTTCCCACAACAGAACCGGGGTGCGCGAATAGCCCACTGCCCCCAGCCGGTCGAACCAGGCCATTTGCCGGAAATCGAAATCCCCCGGCTCGACCGGACCTGCGGGCGGCGACAAATTGGCAGTCAGGATCACCACCATCCCCGGTTCAGGAACAACCGTCAGGAACTCTGGCGGGACCGAAATCCGCACCCGCGCTGGCGTCCGGTCCGGTGGCACATCATCCAGCACCACCCGGTCCAATGTCAGGCGCGGCACGTCACTGCTGGACCGGTCGATCCCGATAATCCGGCCCTCGACCGCGCCGTAATACCGAAATCCCAGCACCGGGTCGGCGACCCAATGGCTGCGCGCGCCCGCCACGCCAGCCCCGGCGGCGACGATGGCCAACCCATAAAACAGCGGCGCAAAGGCCGTACCGGCCAGCCGTCCCGCCCCCAAAGCCAAAGCCGCAACTGCCGCCAGCCCGGCATAGACCGGCCATTCAGGTTCAAACCGCAGCCCGAAATAGCAACCGATTCCGATGGAAAACACCACAGGCACCCAACCGAGCAAATGCCCTCGTTGCCGCAACATTGCCGCCTGAAGTGGCTCAAAGAGCTGCACTTGTCCTTGGCCCCCCATCCGATTATTCCCTGAAGCTACGCCAGTTCTGGTGAACGAAAGGTTAACTGCCCAATGACACCCACCCCGATTGTGACCCGTTTTGCCCCTTCGCCCACCGGCGCGCTGCATATCGGCGGGGCGCGGACCGCTTTGTTCAACTGGCTGTTTGCCCGCGGGCGGGGCGGCAAATTCCTGCTCCGGATCGAAGATACCGACCGCGCCCGGTCGACCGAGGCAAACCGGCAGGCAATATTGGACGGGCTGACCTGGCTGGGCCTTGATTGGGATGGCGAACCGATCAGCCAGTTCGAACGCGCCCCGCGCCATGCCGAAGTTGCCCGGTCGATGCTGACATCAGGAACGGCCTATAAGTGCTTTACCAGTCAGGAGGAAATCGAAACGTTCCGCGAGGGCGCCCGTGCTGCCGGGACCTCGACCCTGTTCCATTCACCCTGGCGGGAGGTCCCCGAAAGCCAGCATCCGGATGCACCTTTCGCCATCCGGATCAAGGCCCCGCGCGGTCGTAACGGCGGGGCCACGACGATCCATGACGCCGTGCAAGGCGACGTGACCATCGGCGATGACCAGATGGATGACATGGTCCTGCTGCGGTCCGATGGCTCCCCGGTCTATATGCTGGCCGTTGTGGTCGATGATCACGATATGGGGGTGACCCATGTGATCCGGGGCGATGATCACCTGACCAATGCCTTCCGGCAAAAGATGATCTATGACGCGATGGGCTGGCCCGTTCCGGTGATGGCGCATGTGCCGCTGATATTCGGGCCGGACGGTAAAAAGCTGTCGAAACGGCATGGGGCGACCGGGGCGGCAGAGTATCAGCTGATGGGCTATCCCGCTGCGGGCATGCGCAACTACCTGACAAGGTTGGGGTGGAGCCATGGCGACGCCGAATATTTTACCGATGCGCAAGCGCGGGAGTGGTTCAATCTGGACGGAATCGGCAGGTCACCCGCCCGGTTTGATGTCAAAAAGCTGGAACATCTGTGTGGGCAGCATATTGCAGCGGCCCAGGATGCTGCGCTGCTGCATGAAATAAACCGATTTCTCGCTGCAACTGCGGCCCCGGCGCTGACGACTTTGCAACAAAAGGGGCTGGAAAACAGCCTCTATTGCCTGAAAGAGCGGTCCAAGACCCTGCCTGATCTGCTTGAAAAGGCACACTTTATCCTGACTTCCCGGCCCATTGACCTGGATACTGCGGCAGCGGCGCAGCTTGATCCGGTATCCCGTGGCATACTGCTTGAATTGACGCCGCAACTGCACAATGCTACATGGGATCGCGCGACGCTCGAAACAGTTGCAGGCGCGGTGGCCGAGGCACATGGCCTCAAACTTGGTAAGCTGGCTGGACCATTGCGCGCCGCTCTTTCTGGCCGCACGGTCAGCCCAAGTGTGTTTGACATGATGTTGTTACTGGGCCGTGATGAAACTGTGGCCCGCCTGACGGAAGCAATTAAGTGAACGATTTCGTCATCTTTCGGCTATAACGACTGGTGGCATAAGACCCATAGCGCCGCGCCGTTGACGGTCGGTGACGCACCTCAAAAGGGGAAATTCATGTCTGAGACCAAGATGGCGACGCTGACGATTGATGGCAAAAGCTACGATTTGCCGATCTATTCCCCGACCGCTGGCCCGGATGTCATTGATATCCGCAAGCTTTATGCGCAGGCCAATGTGTTCACTTACGACCCCGGTTTCACCTCGACCGCCGCCTGTGACAGCACGATCACTTTCATCGATGGCGACGAGGGGGTGCTTTTGCACCGTGGCTATCCGATTGACCAACTTGCCGCAAAGTCGCATTTTCTTGAGGTGGCCTATCTGCTGCTCTATGGCTCTTTGCCGACCGGGTCTGAGCTGGAGACCTTTGAAAACCACGTGACGCGCCACACGATGATCCATGAACAGATGCATTATTTCTTTCGGGGGTTTCGGCGGGATGCGCATCCGATGGCCACAATGGTGGGCGTTGTCGGCGCGATGTCAGCATTTTATCAGGACTCGACGGATGTGCATGACGCCCATCAGCGCGAGATTGCCTCGCACCGCCTGATCGCGAAAATGCCGACGATTGCCGCGATGGCCTATAAATACTCCATCGGCCAGCCGTTCGTATATCCGCGCAATGAGCTGGATTATGCCTCGAACTTTCTGCATATGTGCTTTGCCGTCCCCGCCGAAGAATACCACGTCAACCCGGTGATCGCGCGCGCCATGGACCGGATTTTCACCTTGCACGCCGACCACGAACAAAACGCCTCGACCAGCACGGTGCGTCTGGCGTCATCTTCGGGGGCTAACCCGTTTGCCTGTATCGCCGCCGGGATTGCCTGCCTTTGGGGGCCGGCGCATGGTGGCGCCAATCAGGCGGCACTGGAGCAATTGCGGCAGATCGGGTCGGTCGACAAGATCCCCGAATTCATCAAAATGGCCAAGGACAAATCGTCAGGCGTGCGGCTGATGGGCTTTGGGCACCGGGTTTACAAAAATTTCGACCCCCGCGCCAAAGTGATGAAGGAAAGTGCCGACGAGGTGCTTGAACTGCTTGGGGTCCACAACAACCCGACCCTGCAAATCGCCAAGGAACTGGAACGGATTGCCCTGCAAGACGACTATTTCATCGAGAAAAAGCTCTATCCGAACGTCGATTTCTATTCCGGGATCATTCTGGATGCGATTGGCTTTCCGACCTCGATGTTCACCCCGATCTTTGCCGTCGCCCGCACCGTCGGCTGGATTTCACAGTGGCGCGAACAGCTGGCCGATCCGCAGCTCAAAATCGGGCGGCCCCGCCAGCTTTATAAAGGCGAGACCGGACGGGACTATGTCGATATCGAAAACCGCTGAGCCGATCAAGACCGACCGCCTCCTCCTGCGCCCCGCGCGGGAGGACGACTTGCCTGCGTTCTACACGATCATGAGCGACGCGCGCGCGATGCGGTTTTGGTCCACATTGCCGCACGAAAACATCGACCTCACGCGTGACTGGATGCGCCCAATGTTCATTCCGCCGGGAAAGGGGTTCGAATGGGTTCTTACTTTGAACGACACAGTCATCGGCAAGGCTGGTGGCTACCGCCTGCCCGAGATCGGCTTTATCCTGCACCCCGACCATTGGGGCCTCGGCTATGTGACCGAGGCGATGCAGGCAATCATCCCCGCCCTTTTTGCAATGTCAGACGTGCCTGCACTGACCGCCGATGTTGATCCACAGAACCATGCTTCCTTGAAAGTGCTGAGTAAACTCGGGTTTCGTGAAACCCATAGGGCGATGCGCACCTTCAATCTGGGCGGGGTCTGGGCGGATTCTATCTATCTGGCTTTGCCCCGCCCCTGACTTGCACCAGATCCATAGCCGGATTATGATCTGACCAAGGGTCCGCAGTTCACCCAGGCGTCGCCGGTTCGCCAGAACCACGCTAAACCTGCTTGCGACAGTCAGACATTGCACCCTTTGACCCCGTGCCAGTCCGACAAGGGCGACCATCGACAGCCCCCAAAGGGCAGCGCACCCGTCCAAGGAGCAGCCATGCAGCGTGACCAGATTTCACTGACCATCCCCGACCTTTCGACCTTTGCCAAAACCCTGCGGGCTGACCTGCTGGCGTTGGCTGAACCGCCCGGCCACCTGGCCCTGCTTGGCCTGCTGGCGCGGGCGGCGGGCTATAAAAACTACCAACAACTCAAGGCATCTCCGGCAATACCCGCCGGCCCTCCTGACCTTAAACGCCTGCAAAAGGCGCAAAGAGTTTTTGATACCGAAGGACGTATGCGGCAATGGCCGGGCCAGACTGCGACCCAAAGACTGTGCCTGTGGGTGCTTTGGGCGCGGCTGCCTGCACGAAGGGACCTGGCCGAAGCGCAGGTGAATGCTGTGCTTTTGGACGGATCCAGTTTTGGCGATCACGTCCTGTTACGTCGGTCCCTGATCGACCACAAGATGCTGACGCGCACCCAGGACGGATCGATCTATCGCCGCATCGAGCAAACCCCGCCACCCGAGGCGCTGGGGCTGATCCATGCGGTCGCTCAGCGTCCCTGAAACCGCGCTGGCCGCTTTTCCAGAAACGCGGCCACGCCTTCGCTGAAATCCACCGTCGCACCACAGGCGGCCTGCAGCCGCGCCTCGACCGCCAATTGTGCCTCTAACCCGTTATTCGCACTGGCCTGCAATGCCGCTTTCAGATGGCGAAAGGCGGCAGTCGGGCCCTTGGCCAGGCTGCCGGCGCGTTCCATCCAACGCGTTGCAAACGCATCGGCAGGAACCGCCTCGTAGATCATCCCCCAGTCCGCCGCCTGCCGCGCCGGGATTTTGTCGGCAAACAGCATCGCCCCCATGGCACGGGCAAGGCCAATCTGGCGGGGCAAAAACCATGTGCCACCCGCATCCGGGATCAGCCCGATCCGGGTAAAGGCCTGCACGAACGCGGCATCTTCTGACGCAATCACCACATCACAGGCCAGTGCAAGATTTGCGCCCGCCCCCGCCGCCACGCCATTTACCGCAGCTATCACCGGCACCTGGCAGTCATAAATCGCCCGCAGCAGTGGGACATATTCATCATTCAGCACCGCCTCCAGATCAATGACCGCACTGGTATCGGCCAGATCCTGCCCCGAGCAGAACGCCCGGCCAGCGCCTGTCAGCACTAAAACCCGTGCCTTTTCACTTGCAATGCCAATCGCTTGGGTCAATTCAACCCGCATCTGCCGGTTCAGCGCATTCATCACCTCCGGCCGGTTCAGGCGCAAAACCGCGATGTCATCCGCGATGTCAAAGGTAATCGCCTGATACATCATGAGCCTAAAATCTCGGACAACCGGGCCTGTTCTGCCTTGGTCAGGGTCTCGACAACGGCGACCTTGCGGCGCTGTGCGGCCAATCCGACCGCAAGCCCTGCCACCAACAACCCGACCGGGGCCAGCCACAGGATCAGGTTGGCCCCCGAGGCCTCGGGTTTGAGCAGAATGAACTCGCCGAACCGGTCCACCACGGCTGCAATCACCTGTGCATCGGTGTCGCCCGCCACTAGCCGTTCTCGCACCATCAGACGCAGGTCGCGGGCCACGGGGGCGTTGCTTTCGTCGATGCTTTCATTGCGACAGACCGGGCAGCGCAGCTCTGCGCTGATCGCACGCGCGCGGGCCTCAAGCGCCGGATCGGTCAGCATCTCATCCGGCTGCACAGCAGCCAACGGCGTGGCGAGCAGCATCAGAACCAGCCAGAGCCACTTCATTCCGCAGCCACGGAGTCACGCGCCGTCCGCACTTTGACCGCCCCTGCCGCCACGCGATACCGCCGGTCGGTGAGTGAAATCAACCCGCCCAGTGCCATCAAAATCGCCCCACCCCACACCCAATTGGCAAATGGCTTGATATAGGTCCGCACCACATAGCCGCCGTTATCCTGCTTGTCGCCGATCACCAGATACAGATCGCGCAGGATGCCGTTCTGGATTGCGGCTTCGGTCGTGGGCATCTGCGCTACCGGGTAAAACCGCTTTTCGGGATAGAGTTCAGCCACTTGCGCGCCGTTCCGATAGACCACCATATCGGCCATATCAGTGATGTAATTGGGACCATTCTTGCGCTCAACCGACCGCAATTCCACCTCATAGGCCCCAACCGGGAACCGCTCGCCAATGGCGGCAACGCGAATATCCTCTTGCTGCCAGGACAGAACAGCGGCGACGCCAAAGACCGTGATCCCCATACCGGCATGCGCCACAGCCTTGCCCCAATCGGCCCTTGGCAACCGGCTTAACCGGATCAACCGATCCATGACAGCCAAACGCCCGGTCCGCGCCCACAGATCAAAGGCCGATCCAAACACCACCCAGGCACCCAGCACCACGCCAATCGGCCCCATCGCTGTCCGCCCGGTTTGCAGCGCAAAGGCCAATGCCCCCAGTGCGAGTGCCAGCAGCGCCACAGGCCAAAGTGACCGGACAGAGCGGCCCAATGCCCCCCGCTTCCAGGCCAACATCCCGCCTATCGGCATTGCTACGGCCAGCGCAATCATGAATGGCGGAAAGGCCGCGTTGAAAAATGGCGGGCCGACCGACAATGTCCGCCCCAGGACCAACTCGGCAAACAAGGGCCAGATCGTGCCGATGAACACCACGAATGCACTGACCGCGAGCAGAATGTTGTTCAGGACCAGCGCTGCTTCCCTGCTGACCACGCCAAATGCCCCCTTGGCCTGCATCTGCGGGGCGCGCGCGGCATAAAGCGTCAGCGCGCCGCCGACGAAAGTTGCCAGAATCATCAGGATGAACACCCCACGCCGCGGATCATTGGCAAAGGCATGTACCGAAGTAATCACCCCTGACCGCACGATGAATGTGCCCAGCAACGAAAACCCGAACGCCAGTATTGCCAACAAAATCGTCCAGCTTTTCAACGACTCGCGCTTTTCCACGACGATGGAAGAATGCAGCAAAGCCGCCGCGATCAACCATGGCATGAACGAGGCGTTTTCCACTGGGTCCCAGAACCAGAATCCGCCCCAACCCAGTTCATAATAGGCCCACCAAGAGCCCAGAGCGATGCCCACCGTCAGGAATATCCAAGCGGCCAGCGTCCAGGGGCGCACCCAACGCCCCCAGGCGGCATCTACTTTGCCCTCGATCAGGGCGGCCACGGCGAATGAAAACGCCATCGATAGGCCGACATAGCCCAGATACAGGAACGGCGGATGGAACGCCAAGCCGGGGTCTTGCAGCAGCGGGTTCAGGTCGCGCCCGTCAAAGGGCACCATTTCCAGCCGCAAAAACGGGTTCGAGGTGAACAGGATAAAGGCATAAAACGCCACGCCGATCGACGCCTGCACCGCCAGCACCCGGGCGCGCAACGTCTCGGGCAGATTGCCGCCAAACCAGGCCGCACAGGCCCCAAACAAAGCCAGGATCAGCAGCCACAACAGCATCGAGCCTTCGTGATTGCCCCAGACGCCGCTGATTTTATACAGCATCGGCTTCAGGCTATGCGAGTTCATATAGACCAGCTTGACCGAAAAGTCTGACGTAACAAAGGCATACATCAATGCAGCAAAGCTGAACCCGACCAACAGAAACTGCGCCGTCGCTGCCTGTTCGCCACAGGCCATCCAGCCGCGCCAGCCTTTGTGCGCCCCAACCAGCGGCACCACCATCTGCAAAATGGCAACCCCAAAGGCCAGAATCAGCGCGAAATGTCCAAGTTCTACGATCATAGGCCCTGTTTAGGGCAAATCCCCGGCCCCGCCAACCTGCAGGGTCGGGGCATGGCATCACGCTGTCGTGGACTGCCATTCAGTCAGGGCCGGATTGTCGCTGGGGGTCACTGTGGCCAGCGTCAGCCGCGCATCAGGACCGGTGGCAGCAGGTTGCGGTGGGCTCAGCAACAGAGGCGGGGTTGCGGTGACCAATGCGCCAATCACCTCGCGCTGGAACTGCTGGCCCTGAGTCTGATAGCGCGCCCCGAAAAACAGGCTGATCACTGCCCCGATCAGCCACCACAGCGCCTCGGGCATCTGTGCCAAAGCGTCCATCCGGGCCGAAAACCAGACCGGATCAATCAGGGCTGCGGCAATTAAAGCCAATGTCCCCAAGGCCATCAACGGGCGCGGCAACCGGTTCAGCGCATCCATTGCCCGGTCAAACCCAGCCTTGGGGCGGCCCTGCAGGCCCAATGTCCCTGCCCCCTCTGGCCGGTCAAACTGCGCCTTCAGCAGTGCCGCCAGAGCCTCGATC
>JANOMH010000009.1:0-3535 GCA_031420215.1 Rhodobacterales bacterium
AGCAAAACAATGCCGCCGGTGCCAACAATGACTGCCACCGTCAGGGCCAGTGCGTATTCGACCAGCGTGACGCCTTGGTCACTGTGGCGAAACCTCATGATATGTGGAATGATAATCTTTCGCATTTTCCACCTGACAATAGATTGAGCATTCGGAAGAAACGCCGTCCAGATTGTCTAATTTTTCTGCCGTGACCGCGTTACCGCAACCACGACAGTTAGTAACTTCCGACTGCGGATACGTTCGCGACTTGCCAATGAATTAATTTCGTGCTGTGGTTACGATGTCGTGGGTGACAGAATCGCGCTGGCCTGCCCCATTTCACCTGTGACGTTGCCGGCAAGAGTAGTAAGGGCCAAGGTCCCCACAACCACGGCCAGCGTCAGGGCAATGCCGTATTCAACAAGGGTCACGCCAGCGTCATCGCGGCGGAACCGGCCCAGCAGTTTCAGAATAGTTGCACGCATTGTTAAACTCCCACGTTATTAATGCCACCGGGATCAAATCCGTTGTCCCGCAAGCCACCCCGGATACAGGTTGGCTTGCCCTGACATTACGGCGCTCCGGTCTATTCTAGCATCACCCAAAAAGCTGAGATTTTCGTGTGAGAGTTGTATTATTGCGCTATCGCAAGCTTTGTGTCCTGTCCTTGCGCGGTTAGCCTGCAGACAATGGTCGCGGGGCTGGAGCGGGTCGCGTTTAATCGGTTCTCTATCCCGCCGCATTGTAGAAATTATAGCATTCTTCATCGGTGAACAGATCGCTGATGTAGCCGACCGCCTGCCAATGCTGATCTTAGGTTCCAGCACCATCTTTCCGGAAGAGGGCCTTGAGCCTGGCGAAGGGCATTTCATTAGGATTGAGGTCGGCGCTGTCGGGCGGGAGGAACAGCAACCACGCGCCGCTGTAGGAGGGAGCATCCAGGGGAAAAGTGAGCATCGTCGGCGTCAATCTAGCAAAGAATGTAATCCAGTTGCACGGGGATACGGCGGAAGGACTAAGGATCGATCAAGTCAGCCTGATCCAGCAAAAAAGCTTCCGGCCTGGAAAAGGTTGGCCGGCAGTCCCGTTCCCGTCCGCCACTTGCCCCCGCGAAAGCGTTCTCCCGATCCGGCTGTGGCCGGTTTTTTCCGTTGTTTTCCAAGGTTATGCGGGAGGGGCCATTAACCGGCCGATGCGTCAACAGGCCAGAAAGTGGTCTCTCCAGTCCATATTCTCCAGACCTGTTAACCGTCGACAATACGGCAAACAGGTTTAAACCATTGCTTTAGCGACATTTTGTTGGTCCGCGCCTTCATCTGATTTCGCCGGTTCATCTGGATTGCGGGCGAGGCACAGACCAAACAAATGGACTGAATGGGCGGCCATGGCGCGCTTGCGTTCAAAATCCCACAACGTTGTCGTTCGTGTTTTTTACCAAGTCAGGCCCGTGCTAGAATCGCCAAAAAAGCATGAGGCGAGCAATGGCCCATAAGTCAGACATTGAATAGACGGACGCGACATGGAACCCGGTGACGGGCTGCACCAAGGTCGCTGTGAACTGATGCGGTGGATGCCCCCACCCGACGGCATCGAATGTGCCAGAGTGGTTTTGTTGGAACCAAGATGAGGGAGGCATCCATGTCCGAGATTAGCATACTGGCAATCGACCTTGCCAAGAACAGTTTTCAGGTTTGTGGCGTCAGGTCGGATGGCGTCGTTGTCTTCAACCGGGCGGAGTCCCGGGTGCGGCTGGTACAGTTGTTGTCGGATCAGCCGCGATGCATCGTTGCGATGGAGGCGTGAGCCACTTCCCATCACTGGGGGCGGGTTGCCATGGCCCATGGTCACGAAGTGCGGCTGATCCCAGCAAATCATGTGAAGCCTTTTGTGAAGCGCCAGAAGAACGACTTTGCGGATGCGGCAGCCATAGCCGAGGCATCGTCGCGACCCAGCATCAGCTTCGTCGCCGTGAAGAGTGCCGAGAAGCAAGGGCGGGCCGTAGCCTTCCGGACGCATCAGTGTTTCGTGCGACAGCGAACCCAGTTGATCAACGCGCTGCGGGGGCATCTGGCCGAGTTCGGCCTGGTCGCTCCGAAGGGCCCGATTCATATCAAGCTTCTGCAAACCGCCTTGAAGGGGTCTGAAGTTGACCTGCCAGCGCCCGTGCGGGAGATGGGGCTGCTCTATCTGCAGCAGATCGAGCAGTTGACCGGAATCATCACGCGCCTGGCCGACGAACTTGAGGCTGCGACAAAGACGGATTGCGAATTGCACCGGCTGTGCATCGTGCCAGGCATCGGTCCTGTGACCGCCGGCGCCATCGCGGCCTTTGCCCCTGATCTTGAGACTTTTGAGAGCGGCCGGAACTTTGCCGCGTGGCTGGGCGTGCGGTCCGTCTCCCGGACGGATCGCGTTCCGGCCCGCACTGCCGCGACAACACTCGACCGGCGGCAAGACCCGCCTTGGTGCCGTCAGCAAGATGGGCAATGCGACATCCGCAAGCTGCTGATCGCCCATATTTCAGAGCCTGTGCCATGAGTGTGATCCGCTGGGTTGTGCGCCATGGCGGCAGCGCCAATCGGTGGCTGGCAAGTCTCGTCGCCCGCAAGCCGCGCATGGTTGCCGCTGTCGCACTGGCCAACAAGATGGCGCGGGTGGTTTGGGCCATAACGACGAAGGGGGAGAATTATCGAATGGCGTGATCCCAAACAGCAAAGGGCGGGATGACATTATGGGCCGAAAGGCCTGGGCAGGGTGATCGACAGACTTCGTGCGCGACAGGGACTTCAAAGTTCAAGGCCGGAAACCCAGTCCCGGGGCGCGAGCGTCACAGCTCTCTGAACCGATGTGGGCCCAACCTTCCGAACAGCATACCGGCCCGTGGCGTCACAAAGGCCACACTCAGAGGCCTGACACACGACCGATTGGAGCCCCGCCGAAATGTCGAAAATCAACTTGCCAAACCGGGGACATCCACACACGCCCCGGGTTTACCTGTGGGCAAAACTCTCGGAGAATTGCCCATTATGGAACAGACACAAAAGAAGAAGACCGCGAAGCCGCATTCGCCCGAGTGCCGCGAAGCCGCGGGGGCGGTTGGCTTTGGAACACCGCGATGAACAGCAAAGCAAAGCTGCGGCGCTGACGGCGATCGCGGGTAAATTGGGCTGTTCGCCGGACAGCCTTGGCGTTTGGGTCCGGCAGGGCCAGCATGATGGTGGCGAGCGCCCGGGTCAGACAAGTGCTGAGAAGGCCAGGATCAAAGAACTTGAACGCGAGAACCGGAACTTCGGCAAGCCAATGAGATCCTGCGCAAAGCGTCAGCGTATTTTTCGCAGGCGGAGCTCGACCGCCCGTTTCGCAAATGATGAATTTCATTGAGGAAAGTCGGAGTTTATTCGGGGGTAAGCCAATGGAACGCCAATGGTCCAAGAGACATTGGCGAGCGCCGATCTGCAGAACGTTGCAAATTGCCCCATCAACTTACTTTGACCGGCGCGCCATCGCACGTGATCCTGACCGGGCGTCTGCCCGTGCCAAGTCCGATTCCGCC
>JANOMH010000010.1:0-6966 GCA_031420215.1 Rhodobacterales bacterium
GTGGTGATTTCGAAATAAGTGACCGGGTCTGTCCCATTGGCGCGGTAACAGCGGTCGAGCACTTCGGTCAGGGCGGGCTCACTGATCAGAGCGCCCGCCAGTCGGATCCGCTCATGAAACCGCGCCAGATGTGGGCTGGTATAGGCGTGGACCCGCGCGCCCGTCGCCTCCAGCCCCGCCCGGATCATCGCCTGAGTGGACCCTTTGCCATTGGTCCCCGCGATGTGGATCACTGGCGGCAAACGGCCTTCGGGGTGATTCATGATCGCGAGCAGCCGCCAGACCCGGTCCAGCGTCAGGTCGATGACTTTGGGGTGCAGGGACATCATCCTATGCAGGATCAGGTCTGAGGACGTCGTCACTTTTTGGCAGCTTTTGCGGGCCGTTCCTCTGCCGCTACGGGCGGCGGCGGCGGCGTGCCCGCGACAGGGGCAGGCAGATCGCCCTTGATCGGAGGTGTCTCCCGCATCAGCATCCGGACAATGCCGACCAGTTCATCCTTGAGCTTGGTGCGCGGTGTCACCCGGTCCAACATCCCGTGATCCAGAAGATATTCGGCCCGCTGGAACCCTTCGGGCAATTTCTCGCGGATGGTTTGTTCAATCACCCTTGGCCCGGCAAAACAGATCAGCGCATTAGGCTCGGCCAGTTGCACATCGCCCAGCATCGCATAAGACGCGGTCACGCCGCCGGTGGTCGGATGGGTCAACACGACGATGTAAGGCAGACCCGCCTCTTTGATCATTTCGACCGCGACCGTGGTGCGCGGCATCTGCATCAGGGACAGGATCCCCTCTTGCATCCGCGCGCCGCCAGCGGCGGAAAACAGGATCAACGGGCGTTTCAAGGCGACTGCGCGCTCGGCCGCCGCGATGATTGCGTTGCCGACATACATGCCCATGGACCCGGCCATAAAGCTGAAATCCTGTGCGGCGGCGACGATAGGGGTGCGCCCGATCTCGCCTTCGGCGACCAGCATCGCCTCTTTTTCCCCGGATGATTTGCGGGCGTCCCGGATGCGGTCAGTGTATTTCTTTTGATCCCGGAAATGCAGCGGATCGGCGACAGCGTCAGGAACTTTCACTTCGACAAATATCCCACCGTCGAACAAAGCGGTGAACCGGGCGCGGGGGCTGATCGCCATGTGATGGCCGCAGTTGGTGCAGACATTCTGGTTATCGGACAGTTCGCGATGAAACAGCATGGTGCCGCATTCCTCGCATTTGGTCCACAGGTTCTCGGGCACCTCGCGGCGTGAAAAGATCGAGTTGATCCGCGGGCGGACGTAGTTGGAAATCCAGTTCATGCGCGGTTCCCTCAGGGTTGTCATGCCGGAAATAAGGCCGGGGGACAGGAAATGCAATCGCGACCGGCCCCCCACGACCCGACCAAAGGTTACAGCCGGTCAAGAAACAGCGAGACGGCGAAACTTAACGCCGGGGTTTTGCGTGGCTGGGTGTGAAGCTGATCAACTCTGCCGAGAAAGGCGCCGCCATGATCGACCAACCCGAACGCCCGCTGATCTATCGCCAGACAGGCTGGACCCGCGCGACCCATTGGGTCTGGGCCATCAGTTTGTTTTTCCTCATGCTGACCGGTTTGCAGATTTTCAACGCCCACCCGTCGCTGCACATCGGCAAGGAATCCGGGTTTGACTATGACAATGCGTTTCTGGAAATTGGCGCACGGCAGGTGGGTGACCAGGTGCAGGGCTACGCCAACCTGTTTGGCTGGGAGTTTGACACCACCGGCTGGCTGGGCGTGCAGGGCGATCACTATCAGGCTATCCCGGCGGCGTTGACTATTCCGTCAAACCGGTCACTGGCCACAGGCCGGGTGATCCATTTCTTTTTTGCCTGGATTCTGGTGGGCACCTTGGCCGCTTGGCTGGTCGCATCGGCGATCACCGGCCATCTGCGCGCTTTGCGGATTGGCCGGGCTGATCTGGCCGCCCTGCCCGGCGATATTGCCGCCCATGCGCGACTGAAGTTCCACCATAGCCGCGTCTCTAACGTGCTGCAAAAGCTGGCTTATGCGGGCGTGTTGTTCGTGTTGTTACCGCTGATGATCCTGACCGGGCTGTCGATGTCGCCGGGATTCAATGCCATAGCGCCCTGGCTGCTGGATGTGTTTGGCGGGCGGCAGACTGCCCGGTCGCTGCATTTCATCACCATGATCCTGCTGGTCGGGTTTTTCATCATCCACATGCTGATGATCCTGGCCGCTGGCCCGATCAACGAGCTGCGCTCGATCATCACTGGCTGGTACCGTATTGATCCGGAGGAGAACTAACATGAACCGCAGAGAACTTTTGGGGCGCGGGTTGGTCGGTGCGTCGGCGCTGTCACTGTCGGCATGCAAGATATTGGACGGGGCGAACGACCCGGCTTCCGGGGTTCGTGCGGCGATGGAAGGCGTCGGCAAACTGTCGTTTCGCGCCCAACGGCTGATCGGTGGCGGCCATACGCTGGCTCCGGAATTTACCCAAGCCGATATCCGCCAGACTCAACACCCCAATGGCAGCACCAACCCGGACGGTGATGATTATGTCGCCATGGCGCAGACCGGGTTTGCCGATTACAGCCTGACCATCAGCGGACTGGTCGACAATCCCCTGACCCTGTCCCGCGACATGCTGACCGCCATGCCCGCCCGCACGCAGATCACCCGCCATGATTGTGTCGAAGGCTGGAGTTGCATTGCCAAATGGACCGGCGTCCCGCTGGGGCTGGTCCTTGATCAGGCGCGGCCAAAACTGACCGCCCGATATGCGGTTTTCCACTGCTACGACTCGATCGAGCGGACCTTGTCGGGGGTGGTCAAATACTATGAAAGCATCGACCTGATCGACGCCTACCATCCGCAGACCATCCTGGCTTATGGGATGAACGATGCGCCCCTGCCCGTGGCCAATGGCGCGCCGTTGCGGTTACGGGTGGAACGGCAGCTGGGATATAAAATGGCGAAATACATTCATACGATTGAATTGGTTGATAGTTTTGCCGGGCTTGGGGCCGGGCGCGGCAGTTACTGGGCGGATCGCGGTTATGAATGGTATGCGGGGATCTAAAGCTTGCCCGCCCCGACCCATTCTTCGACCTTTTCCCGGCTGACTTCGAAATGCATGCTATCCTCGCGCGAATAGGCCGCCCCCCAGACCCAGCCTTCGGCATTGAAGAAATCTGACAGAATGGTCAGCCCCAATTGGGTCCGCCCATCGCCCAATGTATCCAGCACGCCGTCGATGTTGATGTCGACGGCCAGCCCAAAGGAATGGGTTGAAACCGAACTGGCACTGCCCCTGATGCGGCGGACACAAAGCGCCCCTGCCGTGTTGATCCGGGCATAAAGGTCAGGGTCAACGCTTTTGATGGTGTCAAAGATCCGGGCCAGCGACTCCAAAGCCGGTTCCAGCATCGTCACTTCAATCGGGCCGACCTGCCGGGTGGTCAACAAGGCCCTGAGCCGTTGGTTTTCCATCGAGTCGCAATCGTCGCCCAGCACTTCGCGCGGCTTGCCCAAGGTATCGATCAGGAAACTGGGGGTGGGCACGGTAAGCCCTTGGTTCAGGTTGCGCCGGTCGGCGACCAGCACCACCTGATCATAAGAATTGAGCAGGGTATTCGGGCCCAAAGGTGCGGCCCGCGCGGTTTGCCCATCAATCAACGGGGTCGTCGGCCCTGCCTGCAGGGTGGCAATCTGCCCGGCCATGGTATTGACCTGCGCGGACAAAGCCACATTTGCGGCCTTGACAGCCTCAACCTCGCCCCGCAGCAACTCAAGGTCGATCCGGGCCGCGCTATCGACTGAACCGCTTGCGGATATAACACCGACGCTGTTCATCAATGGGGGCACGACGACCAGCATCTGCGCGCCAATCAACAGGGCTGCTGCAATGATAATGGCTGGAATAAGCTTCAATTCTGACCCTTTCGGTATCACATCCGCAGAAAAATAGCCTGCCCCAGATTTAGGCCCGTCAGGCCCGGCGATGCAAGTGCGGATCGGTCACTTTTGGTGATACATGTGCCTGCATGCAGGTATTCCACCGTTGTGAAAACCTGTCTTGTCCAGTAAGCTTGGCGCAGAAAGCTTATGAATTTTCCAAGATCGAGGACACATCATGCTACATGGTCGTTTTACCAGCCAAATGATTTGCAGTTTTGCACTGATCGGCGCTTTGGGAATGATGCCGGTTGTGGCACTGGCCCAGGACGCATCCACCCTGAGCGCCGAAGAATTGCAGGCCCTGTTTGAACAACAACGCACCCGCGGGCTGGTCATCGTGCCGGCCGAAGGAACCGAAACTGTCGATGCCACGGCAGAGCCGACGACTGACGTGCCCGTTGACCCGGACTATATCGAAGTGGCCGCCGACGCGCAGATCAATTTCCAGATCTCGTTCGAATTTGACAGCGCTGCCCTTCGCGACTCGGAAAAGGCCAAGCTGACGTCGCTGTGCGAGGCGCTGAATACCTCTGACATCCCGCTGTTCCGCATTGTCGGCCATACCGATGCCAAAGGTTCGGACAGCTACAATCAAGGCCTGTCGCTGCTGCGCGCCGAAGAGGTCAAGCGCTATCTGGTGACTGATTGTCAGGTCGATTCTGCCCGGCTGGAAGCCACGGGCGTGGGCGAAGCGTTCCCGTTTGATGCCGCCGATCCGAACGCCGAAGCCAACCGCCGGGTTGAATTTCAGGTCGCCAGCTAACATACCCCGCGCAGCCGGAGACCTGACCTGATGGCCGAACCGAAACCGGGCGATATTTTCAAGCCGGGCGACCTGCTCAACAATACCTACCGCATCGAGTCTGTTCTGGGCCGTGGCGGCACGTCCGAGGTGTACAAGGCCCGCAACGAAATCAGCAGCCGGTTTGTGGCGATCAAGGCCCTCAAATCCGAGTTTTCCGGCGATGAGGGCTATCTGACCCTGATGCGCCGCGAAGAGGAAATCCGTGAAATCCGGCATGATGCCGTGGTCCGCTATTCCGAGAACCATCGCACCCCGGACGGCCATATCTATCTGGTGATGGATTATGTGCAGGGGCCAGATCTGAATGCGCTGCTCAAGGCCGGGGGGCTGCCTGCCACTGACCTGCTGGCCGTGGCCAAACGGGTGGCCGAGGGGCTGCGCGTCGCCCATGGCCGCAACATCGTCCACCGCGACCTGTCGCCGGACAATATCATCCTGCGCGACGGCAAGCCCGATCAGGCGGTGATCATTGACTTTGGCATTGCCAAGGACACCAATCCGGGGGCCGAAACCATTGTCGGCAATGAATTTGCCGGCAAATACGCCTATGCGGCCCCAGAGCAGCTGTCTGGCAATACCGATGCCCGGTCTGACATTTATTCGCTTGGCGCGCTGCTGCTGGCCACATTCCGGGGGGCAAAGCCCGACATCGGCAACAACCCGATGGAAGTGCTGAAACGCAAAGGCGAACCACTGCCGACCGAAGGCGTGCCCGAGCCGCTGAAATCGGTGATCGACAAGATGACCCGGCCCTTGCCCGCCGAACGCTATCAATCCGCCGATCAGTTGCTGTCGGCTCTGGGCGCGCCAGATATCAGCGACCGCACAGTGATCATGCCGCGCGCGGCCCCGACCCCGGACAAGCCAAAGGTTGCGCCAAAGGTGGAAGTGCGCAAACCGCAATCGAGCCGGGGCGGGCTGTGGGTCGTTTTGGGCGTGCTGCTGGTGCTGGGTGGTGGGGCTGGCGGCTATTTCGGTGGCTATTTTGACCAGTTCATGACCCCGCCCCTGCCTGTTGCCGACCCCTATTCGCTGATTGTGGAACGGACCGAGGCGGGCGTGGTCCGGGCGGTGGGCTACATGCCTTCGCCTGAATCAGCCGAAGCCATGACACGGGCTGTAGCCGGATTGGGCGGCACAGCAGAGCTGACCGTGGCCACAGGAGAGATCGCGCCGACATGGGCGGATGATGTGCTGGGCGTGGTGCAAACACTGAAAGACGTGGAAATCTGGCGGCTTGCGGTAAATGGCAATGAGGCGCGGGTGACCGGCGTGACCCTGAACCGCGACCGGCGGACGGCGGTGAACGCGGCTTTTGCGGATGGTTTGCCCGGCGGCCTGATTGGCAATGCCGATATTCTGCAGGGCCCCCTGATCCTGTCCAAGTCCATGCTCGACCCGCTGTTGGAAAAGTTCGGCGATTGCGGCCCGCTGGAGCTGCGCGATCCGCCCGCCCTGGGCTACGGCACCGATGCGACGATCACAGTGACCGGGCGGCTGGCCACAACCGAAACCCGTGTCGGCATTTCTGATGCGATCAAGGCGATGGCAGGCGACCGCGAGGTTGTTCTGGATGTCGAAATGCTGAACCCGGCGCTGTGCCTGATCGACACGAACCTGCCAGACGCCGCCCCCGCCGGTGTCGAAGTGGTCTATGGCTTTGCCGACCGGTCCGACCCCAACCCCTCCGCCCGCTACTTCGTTGGGGAACGCCCGGTCATTGATGTGATCTTGCCTGCCGATATGGTCGATGGGTTTGTATCGGTTTCGATGCTGGATGTGTCCGGGAATGTCTTTCATTTGTTGCCCAATGTGAACCGGCCCTAGAATGATGTGGCGGCACTCAGGGCTGGCGCGACCGGGCCATTTTCACTCCGCGCGGTTTTCCCGAAATCGAGCGTCGACGGGTCCGAGATTGGTTTTGAGGTAGATGCCAGTTCGCTGGGCAAGACCAAGCTGATCATCATCCACAGTGCCGCCCCGCTGTTTGCCGAATTCCGGCCCACAACCGAATCTGCGGGCGGTTATGCCGAGGCGTTGCGCCGTCTGGCCGATGCGGGCACTTTGTCGGTCACTTCGCTGGACAGCAGCATTCTGACTACGGTCGAGAAGTAAGACTTACGGCACGTCCACCACAATGACTGACACATTGTCGGCCCCGCCCCGGTCAAGCGCCAGCTGGACCAGGTTTTCCGAGACAATTTCGATCGGCG
>JANOMH010000011.1:0-7359 GCA_031420215.1 Rhodobacterales bacterium
GCGTCGATGCGCAGCTGGGTGTTCGGGTCCACCAGAAAGCCGGTGAAATGCGCGATCCGGCCAGACCCGCCCATCGCCTCGATCAGCGCCTTGGTGCCCAGATAGGCCGAATTGCCGGTGTCCGTGCCAAGGCAGAATTCATCATCAGACGGTTGTTGCAGACAGCCCGCCAGCGAGATGACATGCGCGCCTTCGCCGACAAGTTCGCTGACTACCGAATTAGTGCCCACCGGGTCACCGGGGAAGATCAGGAAAGAGTTGTAGCCCTGGGTCAGCAAGCTTTCGAGCAACTCGTTCTGCTGGCTCAGCTCCCATTGCTGGGGAACCTTGTAATCTGCAGCGCCCAGACCGAATTCGGCCATGGCATCCGCACCGGCCTGCTCCCAGGCTGCAAAATACGGGTGCGGGCCGCCGGGGACCAAGGCCACCTTGGTGGCGTCCTGGGCAATACCAGCGACGGGCAAAAGTGAAACAAGAGTTGCGGCCCAAATACTGGTCATTTTCGTTCTATGAAGCATAATAGGGTGTCCTCCTCCAAGGCCGTGCCGCTCTGTTCACCGGCGCACTGCAAAAAACCGATATATCGGAATATCACCAAATGCAACGAATTTTCATGGGGGCCGAGGTGCCGGGGACGGCAGAGTTGTCACAAAATCTTCACTGGTCCCGGCGGATCAATTCTATTATTCCAGAATAATGGAAACGAATGCCGCAATCCTTGCCTTTTCTGCGCTTGGCCACGATGGCCGGCTTGCGGTGTTTCGCCTGCTGATGCGCCGTGCCCCGCATGACGTGCGGGCCGGGGAAATTGCAGCAGCCTTGGGGATGCGCCCGAACACATTGTCCACCAATCTGGGGGTGCTGCAAGATGCCGGGCTGATCCGGTCCAGCAGGCAGGGCCGGACCATCCTGTATTGCGTAAATCTGCCTGCCGTCGGGGCATTGGCATCCTACTTTGTGGATGATGTCGGTCGCGGCAGGCCTGACCTTGAATCCCATCTGACTCTGTCTGATCAAAAGGACATCACCGCCATGCAAGACACTGATTTCGACGTTCTCTTTGTCTGTTCGGGCAATTCTGCCCGCTCAATCTTTGCCGAGGCTTTGCTGCGCGATATCGGCAAGGGCAAGTTTCAGGCGTTTTCGGCAGGCTCGAAACCAGGCACCCAGCTCAACCCTTTTGCGCTCGACGTGCTCCGGCGCAATGGGCATGATGTTTCGAACCTGCGGTCGAAACATATATCGGAGTTTCAGGCCCCCGGCATGCCGGCGATGGATTTCGTGTTCACCGTCTGCGACACAGCCGCGAATGAGGAATGCCCGCCCTGGCCCGGCCAGTCGATCACCGGGCATTGGGGCCTGCCCGATCCGGTCAAGGCAGAGGGGACCGATGCCGAAAAGGGCCTTGCCTTTGCCCAGACCTATGCCGAACTTCGCCGCCGGATCACCGCCTTTGCCGCCCTGCCGTTCGAAACTCTGACCCGCGTCGCCTTGCAACACCATGTCGATCAATTGGGCGAAAAAGCCAAAACCTGACCGCCCGAAAGGAATACCACATGCCTCGCATCGCGCTTAACGGCCTTGGCCGGATCGGTAAACTCGCCCTGCGCGACCTGATCGATACCGGTGCAGGGGGCGAGGTCGTGCTGATCAACGACGCCGAAGGGACGCCAGACCAGCATGCCCTGCTGATGGAGTTTGACAGCGTTCATGGCCGCTGGCCCCGCGCGATTTCCCACGCTGTGGACAGCCTGACGATCGAGGGCCAGCGCATGGCCCTGACCGCCGCCAAGCGGATCGAGGAATTGCCCCTTGCCGCGATGGGCATCGATCTGGTCATTGACGCCACCGGCGTGTTCAAGACCGGGGCCAGGATCGCGCCATACTTTGCCGCCGGGGTCAAGAAGGTGGTGATTTCCGCTCCGGTCAAGGATGACGGGGCGCTGAATCTGGTCTATGGGATCAACCATCACCTGTATGACCCGGCCCTGCATCACACGATCACGGCAGCCAGCTGCACCACCAACTGCCTCGCGCCGGTGGTCAAGGTAATCCACGAGAGCCTGGGCATCAGGCACGGGTCAATCACCACAATCCATGATGTGACCAACACCCAGACCATCGTCGACCGCCCCGCCAAAGACATGCGGCGGGCCCGGTCCGCGCTGTTGAACCTGATCCCGACGACGACCGGATCGGCCACCGCGATCACGCTGATCTATCCGGAACTTGCGGGCCGGTTGAACGGCCATGCCGTGCGGGTGCCGCTGCTGAACGCCTCGCTGACCGATTGCGTGTTCGAGGTCGAGCGCGCGACAACCGTGGAAGAGGTGAATGCCCTGTTCGCCGCTGCCGCCGACGGGCCGCTGAACGGCATTCTGGGCTATGAGACGCGCGCGCTGGTGTCGTCAGACTATACCAACGATCCGCGCTCTTGCATCATTGACGCCGCCAGCACCATGGTGGTGAACGGCACGCAGGTCAAAATCTTTGCCTGGTATGACAACGAATGGGGCTATGCCTGCCGACTGGCTGACATCACCCGCATGGTTGCGGGGATGATGTGACAGGCCCCCGCGCCCAAAGCTTGTCAGCCTATGTGGCTGTGACTGCGGCCTATTGGGCGTTTGAACTGACTGACGGCGCGTTGCGCATGCTGGTTCTTTTGCACTTTAACGGGCTGGGGTTCACTCCGGTCCAGCTGGCATACTTGTTTGTGTTGTATGAAGTGGCAGGGATTGTCACCAATCTGTCGGCGGGCTGGGTTGCGGCGCGGTTCGGGCTGACCAGCACATTATACGCCGGGCTGGCCTTGCAGATTGCGGCCCTTGTCGCATTGGCGCAGCTTGATCCGGCGTGGTCGGTCATAGCCTCGGTCTGGTTCGTGATGGCGGTGCAGGGCGCATCGGGTGTGGCCAAGGATCTGGCCAAGATGTCGGCCAAGTCGGCGGTCAAACTGCTGGCCCCTGCGGCGGAAGGCGGATTATTCCGCTGGGTCGCGGCGTTGACCGGATCAAAGAACGCGGTCAAGGGGGCAGGGTTCTTTCTGGGGGCCGCCCTGCTGGGGTTGTTTGGTTTCGCGCCGTCAGTCTGGGGGATGGCTGCAATGCTGGCGGCGGTTCTGGCAGCCGTCGTCATATTGATGCCCCCCGGCCTGCCACGCGGCAAGAAGGGCACAAAGTTTACCGAGGTCTTCTCTGGGGATGCGCGGATCAACCAGCTTTCGCTGGCGCGGATGTTTCTGTTCGGGGCTCGGGATGTGTGGTTTGTCGTTGGCATTCCGATCTACTTCACTTCCGTGCTGTCGGATGGCACGGCGGAGGGGCAGCGGCAGGCGTTCTTTTTGGTGGGCGGGTTCATGGCTGCCTGGATCATCGGTTACGGCGCGGTGCAGGCCGCAGCCCCCAGGCTGTTGGGAGCGAAAGGTAAACCTGTGGCCGGGATTGCCAGTATCGCCGCCAGATGGGTGCTGATCCTGACGGTCATTCCGCTTTTGCTGGCGCTGCTGGCATTTATGGCCGCCCCACAGGCGACATGGCTGACGGTGGCGCTTGTGGCCGGGCTGCTGGCATTTGGGTTCGTCTTTGCGATCAATTCCTCGGTGCACTCCTACCTCATCCTCGCCTTTACCAGCGCCGAACGGGTGACGATGGATGTGGGTTTTTATTATATGGCCAACGCGGCAGGCCGGTTGATCGGCACTTTGCTGTCAGGGCTCAGTTATCAGGCGGGCGGGCTGGCCCTGTGTCTTGGCACAGCCGGGCTGATGGCGGGTCTAAGCTGGCTGTCGGTGCGCAGACTGACCCGAACAGCCCCGTAGGCCATAGTGACGATCAACGCCCGCACGGCAGGTGTGGCTCTTAGCACCGGGGCAGGTCGGGCGATGTTGCCCACCTAACGCACAAGGCCGGCCCACTTGGGCAGACTTGCACTCGCCCCGGTAGGTCGCCTAGGCCACGCGGGCCCCTTGCACCCACAGCCCCCGTGTCACGGGCACCCCGCCCGCCATGCCGAACCGCAGCAGGTCGGCCCGCAGCCCAACCGCAATCCGGCCCCGGTCAACCAGCCCCACAGCCCGCGCCGGGGCATGTGTGACGGTAGCCAGCCCGCGTGCCATATCATCCCAGCGTTCGCCCAATTGCACCGCGCCAAACAGCAATGCGGCAGGCACGTAATCCGACGACAGAATGTCCAGCAGCCCCGCATCGGCCAGATCGGCCGCCGCTACATTGCCCGAATGCGACCCGCCCCGGATCAGGTTCGGCGCCCCCATGATCACCGCAATCGCGGTTGCCCGGCAGGCGGCAGCGGCGGCATGTGTGGTTGGAAACTCGGCCATCGTCACGCCCTGGTGCTGCGAGGTGGTCACATGGCCGACCGTGGTGTCATCATGGCTGGCCAAAGTCGCGCCATAACGGCGGGCGGCGGCCACGGTTGCGGCCTGATGCGCCGGGCCAAGCCGGGCATATAGCCCCTCAAGATAGGTGCAATGCGCCTCGAATGCGGCCTGATCCATGGCATGTTTTCCCATCACATATTGGGAAAACTTCGACAGGTTGGCAAATTGCCGTTGCCCGGGCGTATGGTCCATCAGACTGACAATCCCGACCCGGTCCTGGGGGCCAAATTCATCCAATTCCTCGATCAGGGTTTCCGAACAGGTTTCCGCGCGCAGGTGCAAATGATGACTGATCCGCAGCGCCCCCGCATCGCGCAGCGCCAGAATCTCGTCGGCCATGGCGCGGGCATATTTGTGGTATCCGCCGTTCTTGGACAGGACCGACCCCACCCGCAGCGCATCAAACACCGTGCTGATCCCGCAACCGGCCAGTTCGGCATCATGCGCCAATATCGCGGCATTATGCGGCCAGTCGACCCGGGGCCGGGGCGAGATGTGCTGTTCCAGATTATCGGTGTGCAACTCGATCAGGCCGGGACACAAAAAATCACCGGCGCAATCGATTGCCCGCTCCGGAACCGCAGCCGATTGCGCAATCGCCGCGATATGGCTGCCCCGCACCAGCACTTGCCCGGTGATCACTTCGGTTGGCAAAATGACTTGCGCATTGGCAAAAAGGATCTCGTTTGTCATGTGCACGTCATGCTTTCATGTTCAGGGCTGTTGCAAGTAGGGGGTAGGAATTGGACAGGTTTCGGCGTTATGCGGTCTATGTTTTGGCAGATGGGGCCCTTGCGGAATTCGGGGCAGAGTGGCTGGGCTGGGATATCGCCACAGGTCAGGCTGTGCCGCAACCGGTGATTACCGCTCCGCGCGCTTTGGCCGAACTGACCGCTGCGGCCACGCCCTATGGCTTTCACGCCACGATCAAGCCGCCGTTTCGGTTGATCGAGGGGTTGGGTCCAGTTGATTTGGCCAATGCGATGGCTGAACTGGCCGGGCGTCTGGGCCCGCTGACCTTGGCCGGGCTGACACTGACCGATCTGGACGGGTTCCTGGCCCTGACCCCGGTCGGCGATGTTTCCGCCTTGAACGCATTGGCGGCGACTGTGGTCCGTGATCTGGACCGCTTTCGCGGCCCTGCCCCTGCCAGCGAACTGGCCCTCCGCCGCGCCGCTGGTCTGAGCCAGGCGCAAGAGGCGAACCTGACCCGCTGGGGCTATCCTTATGTGATGGCGGAATTCGGCTTTCACCTGACCCTGACCGGCCGCTTGACCAGGGCAGAATCCACAGCGACCCGCGTCTTGTTGGCGCCCTTGTTGGCCAATCTGCCCTTGGCCCCGGTGCCAATCACCGCACTGGCGCTGGTCGGACAGACCGAAACCGGTTGGTTCAAACTGATCCAGCGCTTTCATTTGACTGGGCCACTGTCGGGGTAAAGCGCGGTCAGGGCGCTGGCCACCGTATCTGCCAGAGGCCCGTAATTCGACACTGACTGCAGGTCCAGCCCCGCAGGCAATGGGTCCAAGCTGCGCCCCAGCCGGGCTGCAATCTGTGTTTCGGTTTCCCGCCCCCGTTCGGCCAGCCTTTGGGCCAGGACTTCGGGCGAGGCGGTCAATTGCAGCACTGTCAACCGCATGAACTTGCCTTGGGCCTCGGCCAAAGCGCCGCGCGACAGGTTGGCCAACAGGTCCTGCCCGGACGCCAATTCCGCCAGCACCGCAATGGGAATGCCGTAAAATAACCCATGCGCCCCCCAGTGCAGCACAAATTCGCCCCGGTCGCGGGACTGGATGAACTGGGCTTCGGTCACAGGATCAAACTCTTCGCCCCCCAGATCCGCAGCACGGGTAATCACCCGCCGGGCCAGCATCAGGCCGGGGCGGGCGGCAACCAGCCCGGCCATCACCGAATCCTTGCCGACGCCAGAGGGGCCGACCACGGCGATAAACCGACCGGCGCTCATGCCGCCCCCGGCGCGAAACCTGCCACATCAATCAGCCGGTCACAGATCCGGTCGCGTGCCCCCGCATCGTGAAAAATCCCGACAATCGCCGCACCCCGGGCTTTGGCCGCTTCGATCAGGGTCAGCACAACCTCGCGGTTCACCGGGTCAAGCGAGGCAGTGGGTTCATCCAGCAACAGCGCCGGATAGTCATGCACGAACCCGCGCGCGATATTGACGCGCTGTTGTTCACCGCCGGAAAACGTCGTGGGCGACAGCGGCCAGAGCCGTTCGGGGATGTTGAGCTGCGCCAGCAGGGCACAGGCCCGCGCCCGCGCCTGATCTTCGGGCACGCCCAGCACCAACAGTGGATCGGCCACCACGTCTACCGTCGGCACCCGTGGCACGACGCGCAGGAACTGGCTGACATAGCCCAATGTGGTGCGGCGCAGGGTAATGATCTCGCGCGGTTGGGCGCGGGTCAGGTCGGTGCCGCCAACGATAATCGACCCCGATGCTGCCAGATAATTACCCCAGATCATCCGCATCAGCGTCGATTTACCTGCGCCCGAGGCCCCGACCAGCCCGACGCATTCGCCGGGTTTCACGTCGAATGAGGCATCGCGCATCACTTCGATTACCGCACTCCCTTGATTATGCAGGGTAAATGTCTTGGACAGATTTTTCACATGGATCATCATCACACCTGCAAGACCGAACTGACCAGCAGTTGCGTATAACCATGCTGCGGATCATCCAGCACCTGATCGGTCAACCCCGCCTCGACCACGCGCCCATCTTTCATCACCATCAGCCGGTCCGCCAGTAACCGGACGACGGCCAGATCATGCGTCACGATCACCGCCGACAGACCCATTTTGCGGACCAGCCCGCGCAACAGGTCCAGCAGCCGGGCCTGCACAGACACATCAAGGCCCCCGGTGGGTTCGTCCATGAACACCAGTCGCGGCCCCGTCACCAGATTGCGCGCAATCTGCAACCGCTGCTGCATCCC
>JANOMH010000012.1:0-3251 GCA_031420215.1 Rhodobacterales bacterium
ACATGGACCGGCAATAACCGCACCCATATGGTGCGCGTGCCCGGTCCGGGGCGGTTTGAATTGCGCCTGCCCGATGGCGCGGTGAACCCCTATCTGCTGCAGGCCGTGATCATTGCCGCGGGTCTTGATGGCGTGCGGACCAGGGCCGATCCGGGCCGCCGCTATGACATTGATATGTATACCCAGGGGCGCACGGTCAAAGGCGCGCCGTTGCTGCCGCTGAACCTGCTGGACGCCTTGCGCGAGTTTGACAAGGACAAGACCCTGAAATCGATGATGGGCGACGATTTTTCCGCCAGTTATCTGAAGCTGAAGCGCCGTGAATGGACCAGCTACACCGCGCATTTCAGCAAGTGGGAGCATGACAACACGCTGGATATCTGACGTGTTGATGCAAGGCTTTGACGAACAGCGACCACAGCGAACGGGGGATTTTCATGACCAAACGTGTAGCCATCATCGGGGCCGGGCCATCTGGCCTTGCCCAACTGCGGGCGTTCCAATCGGCGGTGCAAAAGGGTGCCGATATCCCCGAAATCGTCTGTTTTGAAAAGCAGGCCAACTGGGGCGGGTTGTGGAACTACACATGGCGCACCGGATTGGATGAATATGGCGAGCCGGTGCATGGGTCGATGTATCGCTATCTATGGTCAAACGGCCCGAAAGAGGGTCTTGAGTTTGCTGACTATAGTTTCGAGGAGCATTTCGGCAAGCAGATCGCCAGCTACCCGCCCCGCGCCGTGATGTTCGATTATATCGAAGGTCGGGTGAACAAGGCCGGTGTGCGCCCGCTGATCCGGTTTCGCACCCCGGTCCGGTCGGTGACTTATGATGCGGGCACCGACCTGTTCACCCTGACCGCGCATGATCTGGTCAATGACCGCACTTACTCCGAAACCTTTGACCATGTCATCGTCGCCTCTGGACACTTTTCCACCCCCAATGTCCCCGAATTTCCCGGCTTTGACACCTTCAACGGCCGCATCCTGCACGCCCATGATTTCCGTGACGCGCGCGAATTCGCAGGCAAGGATATCGTCATCGTCGGCACGTCCTATTCGGCCGAAGATATCGGGTCGCAATGCTGGAAATACGGCTGCAAATCGGTCACCGTGTCACACCGGACCGCCGCCATGGGGTTCAGCTGGCCGGACAATTGGAAAGAAGTGCCGCTGCTGACCAAGGTCGAAGGCAACACCGCATTCTTCAAGGACGGCACCACCACCCACGCCGATGCGATCATTCTGTGTACCGGCTACAAGCACCACTTCCCGTTCCTGCCCGATGACCTGCGCCTGAAAACCAAGAACCGCCTTGCCACCGCTGATCTGTACAAAGGCGTGGTCTGGGTCAAAAATCCCAAACTGTTTTACCTTGGGATGCAGGACCAGTGGTATACGTTCAACATGTTCGACGCACAGGCCTGGTATGCCCGCGACGTCATTCTTGGCCGCCTTTCTGTACCCGCAACGCTGGAAGCACGGCTGGCCGATGTGTCGGCCCGTGAGGCCGCCGAGGATGCGATCACAGACCCTTACGGCCCGATCAAATATCAGGGCGCTTATGTGCAGGAACTGATCGACCTGACCGACTATCCCAGCTTTGATATTCCGGGGTCCGATGCGGCGTTCATTGCGTGGAAAAAGCACAAGGTCAAAGGCATCATGACCTTCCGCGACAATGCCTATCAATCTGTCATGACCGGAACCATGGCCCCGCTGCATCACACGCCATGGAAAGATGCGCTTGAGGACAGCATGGAAAGCTATCTGAAGAACTGACTTGCGGCTGCCCTGCTGGGTCTGGGGATTTTACCATGCAAGGTAGCTTTTGCTTTTCTGCGCAATTGCCCTAGACTTGTGCCAACTGGGCAGGCGAAAATGTTTTGGGAATAAGGGGATCAGGTCATGGCCAAAGCTGTTGACGCAATTCGCATCGGTCTACTGACGGCAGCCATCTCAATCTCGGGTTTGGCTGCTACAGCCGAGGCGGTCTTTCGGTCCGCCGACACCCAATACATCGCAGCCTTGGGTGACCCTTCGGCCACATCTGGCAATGACGCCGAAACCTGGGGGCTGTGGGCGATTGATCCCGGCCCGCGCGGCGTCTGGTCCAACGACTATGCCGACCTGATCGCCAATGCGGGCGTGGCCCCTGATGGCTGGCAATTCGACAGCGCCGCGTGGTGGCTCGAGGAACACGGGCTGATCATGGAGGCCCCCAGCTTTCCGCTGCCGCCCGGCCAGTATGTGGTCTCTGGCGCGCGCGAAGTAACCGCGATCCTGACAGTTGCGCCCGCTGATGCGGCCGGCCATCAGGCCTGGAGTCTGGCCGACAGTGCGACGATCTATGATGTCACCCATCTGCGCTGCCGTGCCGCGCTTTATACAGCGTCCCAAGGGCAATCCTGCACCCCGGACAACACTCCCACCGATGTCTTTCCGATGTCGCCGGGGATTTCGATGCCGGCAGTCGACGGCTGCAGCAAGCGCGACTACCAGGTGTTGATCGTCTATGGGATGATGGTCGAAGAATGACGCGCTGACCGTCGCGGGCACCAATCAGCCTTGCTCTTCTTGCCCTGTTCTGGTTATTCTCTGCATTAAACATTTATTCCGCTCGTGCAAACATGAGGGTCCAGAATGCTCGACTCCTTTCGCCCCGGCCCGCCGCGCCCCAGCCGCATCCTGCGCCCCGCTGGGTTTTCGATGCCGACCGGATTAGAACGCTACGAGGTGCCGGGCGCGGCTGGCGTCCTGATTCCCATTGGCCCCGGCGACCGGATCACTATTGAAAATACCGAAGGTGGGCAGGCGTGTGAAATAGTTGCCGCCGCAGATGGCGTCATCGATGCAGGCATCCTTGGGCTGCCTGCCAATTCCGACGCATCGGGACTTAGGGCTTTGCTCGCCAACCCTTCCGGCCCCGGTCTGGGCGGGCTACGGCTTGGGATCGAAAAGCGCGGGATCAATCTGGCGCAGGCCGGGGCCATCCGCCTGTTCAGCGCCGAAACCCCGGCGGGCACGTCCGAGACCGTGACCGCGACGCGCGCAGGTGTGCTGATCATCGCCGCCCCCGGCGTGGCGATGGACCCCGGCGCACAGGATACAGCGACGCCGCTGGTGGTGAAACTGCAACGCTCGACCCTGCACCCGGTCCCGCGTTTTGGCCTGCCCGATCCGCTCGCCGATCCGATCCTTGATTTGCGAGTCAAATCCTCGACCGCGGAATCCTATTTCGTCAAGGCAGGC
>JANOMH010000013.1:0-3462 GCA_031420215.1 Rhodobacterales bacterium
ATTCCAGCCGATCCAGCCGGTCGTCCCACAGCTGGCGCTGCTCGGCCATCCAGTCGCGGGCGGGCCCAAACGCTCCTGCACGTAAGCTACAAGTGCGCACTCTTCCATCCTTTTGGCTATCGATCAGCCCGCCGTCCTCCAGCTTGCGCAGATGCGCCATGAACGAGGGCAGGGCCATCTGAAACGGTGCGGCAAGGTCGGTGACCGAGGCCGGTCCCTCGGCCAGCCGCGCGAGGATCGCCCGCCGCGTCGGGTCGGACAGCGACTGGAACAGCGCGTCGAGGTCGTTGGAATGGTAAGTCATAAGACTAAGTAACTCAGCAGCGGCCGCGACGCAAGCCGAAACTTAGGACGATGTATAAGTTTTGTCGGCGTTGCATAAGGCGGGGGGCTGGATTAATGCTGCGGCACAGCAACGCGGGGGATGCCATGCCGATACGGGTCACTAAATCCGGGTTGCAGGTGGATCAGACATTGGCCAGTTTTGTCACCCAGCGGGCCTTGCCCGGAACCGGGTTGGATGAGCAGGCGTTTTGGGCAGATTTTGCTGCGATTGTCGATGATCTGACCCCGCTCAACCACGATTTGCTGCACCGCAGAGCCGATCTGCAGACCCGGATTGATGATTGGCATATCGCCCATCGCGCCGGGCAGCATGACGCGGCGGCCTATGAGGCGTTTCTGCGCGAGATCGGCTATCTTGTTCCGCAAGGCCCTGATTTCACGATTGAAACCACGGATGTTGATCCCGAGATAGCTCTGATCCCCGGCCCGCAACTGGTGGTTCCGGTGATGAATGCCCGGTTTGCGCTGAACGCCTGCAATGCCCGCTGGCAGTCGCTCTATGACGCGCTTTATGGCACCGATGCTATGGGCGATCTGCCGACCGGCAAAGGGTATAGTCCAAGGCGCGGGGTGCGGGTTGTTGCCTGGGGTCGTGCACATCTGGATGCTGTGGCGCCTTTGGCGGGGGCAAGCTGGACCGAGCTGACCGGCCTCGATGTGGTTTTTGGGGAATTGGTGGGGGTGACCGAGCATCTGAATGCCAGTCTGCAAAACCCGGCCCAGTTCGTGGGTTTCCTGCGCAATTCGATGTCGCAACTGCATGTTCTGTTGCGCGTCAATGGCTTGCTGATCGAAGTTCATGTAGATCGGCGCACCGTCATTGGTGCCGCCGACAAATGCGGGATTTCGGATATCTGGGTCGAGGCGGCGCTGTCTGCGATCATGGATTGCGAGGATTCGGTCGCTGCTGTGGATGCCGCCGACAAGGTGCTGGCCTATGCCAACTGGCTGGGCCTGATGCGTGGCGACCTGGTGGAAACATTTGAAAAGGCAGGTAAAACTGTCACCCGGTCGCTGCATCCCGATCAGGATTATCTGGCCCCGGATGGCAAGCCTCTGGCAGTGAAAAGCCGCGCCTTGATGTGGGTGCGCAATGTCGGCCATCTGATGACCACCCCGGCGATTCTGGACCGTAACGGGCAGCAAGTGCCCGAGGGGATCATGGATGCGGTGATTACCGTGCTTTGTGCCCTGCACGACCGCCTGGACAAGCGCAATTCCGCCTTTGGCTCGATCTATATCGTAAAGCCCAAAATGCATGGCCCCGACGAAGTTGCCTTTGCCGATCAGCTGTTTGCCCGGGTCGAGGCTGCATTTGGACTGCCGCCGAACACCGTCAAGCTGGGCATTATGGACGAAGAGCGTCGCACCAGCGTGAACCTGGTTGAGTGCATCCGCGCCGCCAAATCCCGCGTGGCGTTTATCAACACCGGGTTTCTGGACCGCACCGGGGATGAAATTCATACCTCGATGGAGGCAGGTCCAATGGTCCCCAAGGGCGAGATGAAAAACGCAAGCTGGATCAAGGCCTACGAGGATCGCAATGTTGATATCGGTCTGGCCTGTGGCTTTCAGGGCCGCGCCCAGATCGGCAAGGGGATGTGGGCGATGCCCGATCTGATGGCGGAAATGCTGCGGCTCAAAATCGCCCATCCGCAGGCCGGGGCCAATTGTGCCTGGGTTCCCTCGCCGACCGCTGCCGCACTTCATGCTACGCATTATCACCGCGTCGATGTCCGTGCCCGGCAGGCGGAAATCAAAGCCGGCGGGCCGCGTGGCACTTTGGCTGACCTGCTAACCATTCCTTTGGCTGCGGGGGCGAACTGGTCGCCCGAACAGATTGCCGCCGAAGTCGACAATAACGCCCAAGGGATACTGGGCTATGTTGTCCGCTGGGTCGATCAGGGCATCGGCTGTTCCAAAGTGCCCGATATCCATGACGTGGCCCTGATGGAGGATCGGGCGACCTGTCGGATCTCGGCGCAAGCGCTGGCCAATTGGCTGCATCACGGCGTCGTGACCGAGGCGCAGGTGATCGCCGCCCTGCGCAAGATGGCGGTCAAGGTGGATGCGCAGAATGCCGGTGATCCCGCCTATCATCCGATGGCCCCCGGCTTTGACGGGCTGGCCTTTGCAGCGGCCTGTGATCTGGTTCTGGCCGGGCGGGTCCAGCCGTCAGGCTATACCGAGCCGGTGTTGCATCTGCGCAGGATCGAAGCCAAGGCATCACTTTAGCGCCAAATCTGCGTGAAGTTCGGCCCACAGAGGCTGTATTGTGTGGCATCTGCACCAAAGCACATGGTCTCTGCGCTGAAGTAACCTTTTCATGACGGAATCAAGGGTATAGGTTTCGGACATAGAGCAGAAGGATCGCGTTATGGCCCGGCCCGTCATTGGAATTATCAGCAACGGTCATCTGATTAATGACCGCTATGCGGTGCATGGCGTGGGCAAGATGAACTGCTGTGCCATCGCCAATGTAGCCGATTGTGTGCCTCTGATGGTGCCCGCCGATCCCGACCATGTGAAGATCGCCGATCTGATGGAGGCTTGCGACGGGTTTTTGCTGACCGGCGGCCGCGCCAATGTCCATCCCGCCGAATATGGCGAGGAAGAGACCGCCGCGCATGGTGCATTCGACCGGGCCCGCGATGCGGTGGTCCTGCCGCTGATCCGCGCCTGTGTCGAACGGGGCCAGCCGTTTTTCGGGATTTGCCGGGGCTTTCAGGAAGTGAATGTCGCGATGGGTGGCTCGCTATACCCCGAGATTCGCGACCTGCCGGGCCGCGATAACCACCGCATGCCCCCCGACGGCACGATGGAAGAAGTGTTTGCCCTGCGCCACGAGGTCAGCTTTACCGCCGGTGGCCCGTTCGCCGCCCTGATGGGGGCCCCGGCGGTGATGACCAACACCTTGCACGGGCAGGGGATCAAGGCTGCCGGCCCCCGCGTCGTGATTGACGGCCTGGCCCCCGACGGCACGCCTGAAGCGATTTATGTGCAGGATGCGCCGGGGTTTACGCTGTCGGTGCAGTGGCACCCCGAATGGAACGCCGCCGCCGACCCGGTATCGCGGCTGCTGTTTGCGGCCTTTGGCGCTGCGGCCAATGACTGGGC
>JANOMH010000014.1:0-1898 GCA_031420215.1 Rhodobacterales bacterium
CCAGCATGGATGTGGTGATATTCACCACCGAGGGGCTGATCTGTTCGGCCAGATCGGCGAATGATACCGGACGTGCCATATCTGGCGTGACAATGGCTGTTTCTTGTGCCGGGGCAGGCATGGACTGGGCCAGCAACAATGCCATAGCCAGGACCATTCCGCCCAATGCGGTGGCCGGACGCAGGGCCGCTGCGCGCGGTGTGGCAAGTTGATGTGCAATCGGCGTGGTGTTCACGGGTGGACTCCCATTTTTCGAACAAAGCGTTCAGGCGGTGACGGCGACCCGGTCAGGTGGCCTTGGACTGTTTGTGAATGTAGGGCGGCGGGGATGCAACTCAAAGCCCCATCGCGCAGGCTCAACTGGCTGTGATCCGGGCGGGCACGGGCCGTTATCCGCCGGTCGATCCGACGTTTTGGCGGGCCAGGTCAGGCCCGCCATTGCAATATCCGGTCAGTTTACTCGACAACCGGGGCTGTGATCGTGGACTGGTCCGCTGGCCCATTGCCCGAATACAGATAGTCAAAGAACGCATTGTCCGGTGTCATCACCATCGTCGAGTTACTACCCAGCAAAGACGCCTCGTAGGCTTGCATCGAGCGGTAGAAGTTAAAGAACTCCGGGTCCGCCCCATAAGCCGTGGCAAAGATAGCGCTGGCCTCGGCGTCGGCTTCACCACGGGCAATCTGGGCTTCACGCTCGGCCTCGGACAGGGTTTCCACCACGGTCCGGTCGGCCAAAGCGCGCACCCTTTGGGCCGCTTCGTTGCCGCGGGCAATCTCGTCCGCCGCCTCGCGTTCACGTTCGGCCCGCATCCGGGCAAAAGTGGCGTCAAGGTTCTGGCTGGGCAGGTTGGTCTGTTTCAGCCGAACGTCGATGATGTCCAGCCCAAGGCCCTGTGCCGATGCCTGCGCCTGATCCCGGATCCGGTTCATCAGGGCGCGCCGGTCCGACGACAGAATTGTGTCGGATGTAACCTGATCCGCCCCCAAAACCTCGCGGATCTGGGCGTTCAGGATGGATTGCAACCGGTCCTGCGCTGTGGCCAACCCGCCAGAGCCAACGGCCTGCCGGAACTTGACCACGTCGGAAATCCGGTAGCGGGCAAAGGCGTCCACGACCAGGCGGCGGTCATCGGATGGGGTGACTTCGATGGCGTCTGTGTCCAAAGACAAGATCAGGTCGCTGTATTTGACCACTTCCTGAATGAACGGGATTTTGAACCCGATCCCAGGGTCGGACTGCACCGACACGATCTGGCCAAATTGCATGACCAGCGCCTTTTCACGCTCGTCCACCACATAAATCGACGAAAAGAAGGTGACGACGGCCACGGCCGCGATTGGTAAAAGATAGGCTGTCTTGCGCATGTTCAGTTCCCCGCGCCAGTAGAGGCCGCAGCGGCGGCAGGCGTATTACCCCGGATCAGGTCGTTCAATGGCAGGAACGGGACCACCCCGTTGCCGCCCTGCCCGCCTGCAATGGCCGGATCAAGGATGATCTTGGACACATGGCCCAACACCCGCTCCATCGTTTCCAGATAGATCCGTTCGCGGGTCACATCGGGGGCCTTTTGATATTCGGTCAACACGGCAGAAAACCGGCTGGCCTGACCCAAAGCATCGTTGACGGTCTGGGCGCGGTAGCCTTCGGCAGTTTCCACGATGGAGGAGGCACGACCGCGCGCATCGGCCAGCACGGTGTTGGCATAAGCGTCAGCCTGCCGCTGCAGCCGGTCGCGTTCCTGTTCGGCGGCCTGCACGGCGCGGAAACTGTCGATCACCTCTTGCGGCGGATCGGCGCGTTCCAGGTTGACCCGGACGATGGAAATACCGCTGTCATATTGGTCCAGCGTGGCCTGCACATTGGTCATCACGGTATCGGCAATCAAGCCCCGGTC
>JANOMH010000015.1:0-1835 GCA_031420215.1 Rhodobacterales bacterium
GGGCAGCCCCGTGTCCGCCGCCATCAGGTAATCTGTTCCAGCCGCTCTTTCGACATATCGCCGGGCACAATCGTGATCGGAATCGGCAGGGTGCCGATCACCCGGGTCAGCTGTGTCACCAATGGCCCCGGCCCCTTGTTATCGGTGGCCGCCCCGAGCACGATCACCCCGATGGAGCCATCCTCGCGGATCTGCGCCATGATCTCGGGCACAGGGTCGCCCTCGCGGATCACCAATTCGGGATCGACGCCCTGTTTATCGCGCATCCATTTGGCGAACACTTCGAAATGCACTTCGATCCGTTCGCGGGCCTCTTGGCGCATAATCTCGCCAACCCCGGCCCAGTGGTTAAAGTCATCTGGCGAAATGATCGACAGGATCTGCACGCCCCCGCCGGTGTGCGCCGCCCGCATCGCCGCAAAGCGCATAGCGTTCAAGCATTCGCGGCTGTCGTCCAGCACCACGAGGAATTTGCGCATCAGGCTCTCCCTTGTCCCAGCCGGGATATTGACCGAAGGGCCGCGGCGCCGCAATCACTTCATCTGCGGCACCGTCGGACGTGGTGCGCGGACGGACCTGTGCCACATATCGTCCAAGAAGAAATGCGCCCGGGCGGGGTGTCCCGGGCGCATTCTGATCACCGGCGGGGACGGGCCGATGTGGGGCCGCTGCGATTCACTGGGCCACCGGGCCGCGACAGGACGGACAATCCGTAGCGGCTTGGTCCTTTATCACCTGAGTCGGATTCGATTTTGTGACGGGGTTATGCCTCGGTCAGCAATTTGTTCAGATCAAACCGTGTATTCGACATTTTCAGTGCCCCTGTCGCGTCGCGGGGCCATTCGGTTTCCGGGCGGTCACGGTATAACTCGACCCCGTTCTGGTCGGGGTCGCGCAGATAGATCGCTTCACTGACCCCATGGTCGGCGGCACCGTCAATCTCGATCCCGGCATCCAGAACGGATTTGAGCACCTGCGCCAGTGATTTGCGGTCAGGATACAGAAATGCCGTATGATACAGGCCGGTGTGGCCGGGCGGCGGCGGGGTGGCCCCAAGGCTTTCCCAGGTGTTCAGCCCGATATGATGGTGATAGCCGCCCGCCGACAGGAAGGCCGCCTGCGCGCCATAGCGGGTAACAAGTTCAAACCCCAGAACGTTGATGTAAAAGCCCATCGCCCGGTCCAGGTCGGCGACTTTCAGGTGAACATGGCCGATGCGGGTGGCGGGTGGTGCGATGAATGTCATGATGATGATCCTTTCGTTGGACCCCAGATAAGGCCATTTAGGATCGCACAGAAGTCACAGAATTATTCAAGCCGCTGTGCGTTTTTGCGAAAGGTGGGCAATATGCCCATCTTTGCCAAAAAGTGATGGGCATATTGCCCATCCTACCTGAGCCCGACGATTTCATAGGTCCGTTGCAACACCGGGGCCGCCATCGCCCGCGCCCTGTCCGCGCCCACAGCCAGGATCCTGTCAATCTCGGTCGGATCAGCCATCAGCCGGGCCATTTCAGAGGAAATCGGGGCAAGCCGGTCTACGGCAAGGTCGGCCAAAGCGGGCTTGAACGTGCCCCATCCGGCCCCGGCATATTGGGTGAGCACGGCCTCGGGGGTCATATCCGACAGGGCCGCATAGATATCCACCAGATTGCGGGCCTCGGGGCGCTTGCCCAATTCCAACATGGACTCAGGCAAAGGGGCGGGGTCGGTGCGGGCTTTCTTGAACTTTTTCGATATGGTGTCAGCATCATCGGTCATGTTGATGCGCTCCATGTCACTTTCACCCGACTTCGACATCTTTTTGGTCCCGTCGCGCAGGTTCATCACCCGGG
>JANOMH010000016.1:0-5457 GCA_031420215.1 Rhodobacterales bacterium
CGGCGCTTGTCCGACGCGGCCAGCATATCGGTGGAGACCTCACAGGCCGAGGCATTGCGCGTCTGGCTGGTGGAGCGCTGGGCAGACAAAGCCATGCGATTGGACCGCGACCCCGAGACCATCACGGCGCGGGATATTGTCCAACATGGGCCAAACGCCATGCGCGTCACAAAGACCGCAAGCAAGCTAATGGCCGTGCTGGCTGACCACGGCTGGCTTGTCGCCTTGTCCCCCGGAACCGAAATCGACGGGATGGCCCGAAGGCAGGCTTACCGGATTGTGCGGGGCTGACATGCAAACGGGTTTTGTAGCGAATATAGCGAATGTAGCAGGGGGGCGGGGTCAGAATTGGGGTCACTTGAGGCGCTGGGCAAAAGACCAGTCAAAATCACCTGCCCTATGTTTCTCAATGGCTTGACCCGTTTGATGCCTCAAAATGCTGAAAGGAAACCACAATGGTCGGACCTGACCCCCTTGCTGTCTGGCAAGATGATGATGCTGAACCCGGTCAAATCGCTGTTAGTTTTGATCGACCTTGGAACGGCAACTTTACGGCTCGAAAAGCCCGGGCGATTGCCATTCTGCGCAATCTGCAAAAGGGTGACTGGCGGTGCCGGTGCTGTGGCGATCCGGTCGGCATCCACAAGCGGGCCGATGCCGTATTTTGTTCCGAAGGGTGCCGGAAAAGGGTGGCGCGGCGGCGGCGGTTCTGGCGGTGCCCATGACCCGGAAATCATATCACGGGCCACAAATGACCGGGGCCGAGTTGCGGGCGCATCGGAAAGCGGCGGGGCTGTCGCAAGCAGAACTGGCCAAGCGTGCCGGATTTTCGCGCGATGCGGTCGGATATTGGGAAGCGAAGGAGGTGGTTCCGACCCGCCACGGCGCACCCGCGCGGTTTTGCGAAGTGTTGGGTTTGCGGGTTTTGTCGCACCACTACGCGCACGCGCGCGGGTGGGGTCTTACGACGCCCAATACATGGCAAGCCCGACTGGACGCCTTGGTTGAGGCCAAGATGGGGCCATTACTGGCGCGACAAGCACAGCGGGCGGCGCGACGGCGGGTGCTGTGCGGGGCCAAGACCCGCAAGGGCAAACCATGCCTAAACTTGAGTGAACCGGGCAGGCGGCGCTGCAAGTTTCATGGGGGCAAAAGCACCGGGCCGAGAACGCTTGAAGGGCGGGAACGGATTGCACAGGCGCAAAGGGAGCGCTGGGCGAAATGGCGGGCAAAAATCCGTTTAGACCATTAATTCTAAAATACCTCGATAGCAAAACCCGACGATTTCAGCTCACCGGAGCAGACCGCAATATTTTTTGGCCCTGTGCTTTCTCTCCGAAAGAAATATTGTTGAAGGTAAAAAATTCTGTCTAAGTCCGCCAAAGCTTGGGGCTCTTCGATTCCATTGAGTGTCCGACCAAACCCAATGTGCCCAAAGTATCCAGCAAACTCTGTATAACCAAAAGGGCCGCTTAAACTTCCTGTCTCAGGGTCGATCAGTGCGAACGACCGCACGGCTTGAAACCAATCCCTGCACAGCCCTTCCATCTCAGACCGTGATACACTTTCTGCAACACTTTCAGTTCTAGTTATGTCAATCCGATTGCGACTCCAATCGTACGAGACGGAGCCATGAACCAGTATCCCGTAGCTTTGAAGGGCCAATTCAAGCCGCAAAATGCCCCAGTCCATCATCGAAGGGCTATCATTCAAGAAACGGTCTGAAGTCGAATCAGGGTCAGCCAACGCTGTCGCGCCGACTAGAACTATGGCAGCAGACACAAACCTCTTTCTCATCTTCATAACCTCTTTCTGACCATTGTAACCCGACTTGACAATGCAAAAGAGCGAAAGCTTCAGCCTATGGAGGCATCTTCTTTTTGGCAAGCAAGCGTGTCAATCATGTCCTCTTTCACGACCATGTTGCGTTGCTTGAGGGTTAGAATTCCATGTCGACATTCCGGCACATTCCGCCCCTATCCAAAGCCGACTGGGGGATGACGTGGGGGATCAAAATCGGCTTACTTTTGTAAGTGACTGATTTATAAGATAAATTTTTGATGGTTTGGCGGACTGGAGAGGATTCGAACCCCTGACCCCTTGATTCGTAGTCAAGTGCTCTATCCAACTGAGCTACCAATCCGCGTGAAGGGCGATGTAGCCTTGGGTGGGCTTCATTGCAAGGCCGAAATCGTGCCTATTCGGCGGCTTCTGTCAGCAGCGTTTCGGGACCTCCGGGTTTTGGCGGCGAAGTGGTCGTTAATATCCCCACCCCCTGTCCCATCCCGGACTTGGGCAGCAAAATGGCGAATTCGGTGCCGGTCGGGCCGGAGCGGACCAATTCGACCGTGCCGCCATGGCCGCGCAACAGTTCGGATGAAATCGTCAGGCCAAGGCCCGATCCGCCCTTGGTCACCCCGCCCTGGAACGCCTGAAACAGATGCTCGCGCGCCTTGGGCGGCAGGCCGGGGCCGGTGTCGGTGATATGGATGTGCCAGGCGTCGTCATCCTCGAAGGCACGCAGACCGATTTCGCCGGGCTTGCCGCTGGCGACAATGGCCTGTCGGGCATTGCGGACCAGGTTCAGGATCACCCGATACAGCTGCTCGCCATCGGCCCGGACAGTCAGTCCGGCCGAGATGTCCTCGGCAAAGCTGATGTCATGTTCACCTGCGGCCAGCCGTTCGCCATCGATGACATCGCCGACGATTGAGGCCAGTTGCACCCGGGCCAGGGTGGGTGGCGGTTCTTCGACCCGGCCAAAGGCCAGCGTGGATTCGCATAAGTTCACCGCGCGGGCGATGGAGCCGACCAGTTTGGGGGCCATACGGCGGACCAGCGGGTCTTCGGACATTTCGATCCGGTCCACAAACAGCTGCGCGGTGGTCAGGATATTGCGCAGATCGTGGCTGACCTTGGCCACGGCCCCGCCCAGTTGCGCCAGCCTTTCGCGCTGTTTCAACGCCCCGGTCAGTTGGGTTTGCAGCGAATGCAGCGCCTCTTCGGCCTCGCGCAGTTCGGTGATCCCGGCACTGGGCACAATGATCTGTCGCGCATCCTCGGGGGCGGCGGCATAGGACAGCATGTGGCCTACCACGCCCTTGATCGGCTTGACCAAAAGCACCCGCACCGCAAAGAACAACAGAGCGGCGGTCACGATTGAAATCACCGCAGACAGCAACAGGACATTCAGCCCGTAATCGATCATCGCGGTCCGCAACGGGCCGGTTTCCATGGTGACTTCGATCAGCAATCCGGCATCCTGCACCGGTTTGCCGATGACCCGGATAATGCGGTTCTGAGTGTCGAACAGCGGCATCATCGCATCGCGGATCAGGCCCATCGCGGTAGACTCGCGCAGATCAAAGGTGGCGGAAATCGGCTCTGGGATGGGCGAAGACAACGCCAGTTCACGCACCTCATCGCGCCGCAGCACAACGTTGAACACGCCGGCATTGGTCAGCAATTCCTGTTCCAAAGCGGGGTCGAGCATTTGGTCATCGGCCAGCACAGCCAGCGAGGCAATCTGCGCCCGCTCCAGTCGAAGCAACAGGTAATCCTCGCGGAATCGGGCAATTGACGGCACAAAGATCAACACTTCGGCCAACATCACAAAGACCGTCGTCAGGATCAGGAACCGGCCGGATAGCGAGTTCAGCATCAACACGTCCCTTTGGGCGGTTTCGCCCGTTTTGGCCTTTGGGCGGTTTCGCCCGCTCTCAGCGGGATCTAAGGCAGAAACCGCTGCACCAGACCCACGACTGTCTTTACCATAGGGCTTTCAAAAAGCTTCGGGCTAAAATAGGCACCCGCGACCCGTTTGTTAACCTCGCCCAGGGTGGGATAGGGCAAAACAGTTGCGGCAATGGCTGACATTTTCATGCGATTGGCAATCGCCATCGCCCAAAGGCCGATCAATTCGCCTGCCTGCGCGCCAAAGATCGACGCCCCCACGGGCCGCCCTTTGACTACCATCACCTTGATCCGGCCCGTCTGTTTCCCGTTCGCAATCGCCCGGTCATTGTGTTTGAAATCATAGCTGACGACCTGCACTGCGTCCCCGAATTTATCCCGCGCCTGCGCCTCGGTCAGGCCCACTTGCGCCAATTCGGGGTCAGTGTAGGTGGCCCAGGGGATATGGTCTGTTCGCTGTTTTGACGGGAGGGCGAACAACATCGACCGAATAATCACGCCCGCATGATAGCCCGCGACATGGGTAAACTGCATCCCCCCCGCCGCATCGCCAATGGCATAAACCCGGCGGTTGGTCAGGGATCGCAGGTCGGGTCCAACCTTGACCCCCTTGCCGTCAAACGCCACCCCGGCCCTGTCCAGATCAAGCCCCTCCACATTCACCTTGCGCCCGACGGCCATCAACAAATGACTGCCCGTGAAATCGCCCTTGGTGGTGTGGACCGCAATGTCACCGTCAATGCCGCTGATCCGCTCTGCCTTGGCCTCTTCTACAATCTCAATTCCCTCGGCCCGCAGTTGGGCCAACAACAGCGCGGCAAGTTCCGGGTCATCCTTGCCCATGGCTTTGGCCGCTTCGATGACAGTTACTTTGCAGCCCAGTCGCAGATGCGCCTGCGCCATTTCCATGCCAATCGGGCCGCCGCCAATGATCAGCAGATGCCGGGGCTTCTGGCGCAACTCGAAAATCGTCTCGTTGGTATGAACCGCCACTTCGGTAATCCCCGGAATTGGCGGGATCAACGGGCCGGAGCCTGTGGCCAGAACAAAGCGGCGGGCGATAATGATCGTGTCGCCCGCCTGCACTTCGGTTTTCGAGATGAACCTAGCCTGCGCCCGGATCACCTTGACCCCCAGCCCCTCGAACCGTTCCTGACTGTCCACCGGGGCAATGGTGTCGATCACCCGCTGGACATAATCCTTGGCAGCGGCAAAATCCGGTACCGGGTGCATCTTGCCCGCCGCCAGCAGCGCCTTTGACGGCACGCAGCCATAATTCAGGCAATCGCCGCCCATTTTATGCGCTTCGATCAAAACCACCTTTGCGCCCATCTGCACGGCCCCGGCGGCAACAGACAGGCCACCCGATCCGGCGCCGATGATGCAGATGTCGGTCTTGATCCGGTCCATGGTCACAACCCTTTCTTGCCGCCTACGGTTTTGATCACAATGGGTAATGCAGCCAGAAGGCACAGGCCCAACAGTGGGAGAAAAATCTGCGGCTCGAATATCAGCGCCAAGTTGGGGGTTTCACCCCGCGCGAACACTTCGCCCAATCCCGCGCCCACCGAGGTATAGACCAAAGCCCCCGGCATGATCCCGAAAAACGTTGAAATCACAAACCGCGACAGCGGCACGCCGACCAGGCCGGGGATCAGGTTGGCCATGAAAAACGGCACTGCCGGGACCAATCGGATCAAGAACAGCATCGACCATTGATTGGCGTCGATCCCGTCCTTGATCCGCTTGATCAGCCCATCGGTG
>JANOMH010000017.1:0-6935 GCA_031420215.1 Rhodobacterales bacterium
CAGCACTTCGGGCGGATAGACGGGGGCTTCCGGCTCGCCATTCATCTGGGCCAGCGTGGCCTCGTCACAGGCGGCCAAAAGGGCAAACAACACAAGAGGCAGGACACGGATCATTATGGGTCTCACTTTGTTAACATTCACAGCACAGTATACCCGGTTATTGCCGAAAGGTATCCATCTGGCGGACAATCTGGCCGAATGTCCGCTCATGTCACGATCCCCGCAGTCTCGATCACCGCATGAAACAACACATCAGTGCCCTTGGCAGCCCAGTCGGGGCTGATCTCTTCGGCCTCGTTATGCGACAGGCCACCGACACAGGGGCACATGATCATCACCGTGGGGGCGATACGGTTGATCCAGCAGGCATCATGTCCCGCGCCAGAGATGATATCCATGTGGGAATAGCCCAGCCGTTCGGCGGCAGCCCGAACGGTTTTGACCAGACCGGGGTCAAAGGTGACGGGGTCGAAATGGCCGACAGGTTCAATCGCAAACCCCAATCCCAACGCCGATGCAATCGCCGGGGCCTCGGTCTCTAGCCTTGCGCGCATTGCGTCCAGCTTGGCCTGATCAGGGCTGCGGAAATCGACGGTAAACACGGCGCGACCGGGGATCACATTGCGCGAATTGGGATAGACATTGGCCTGTCCCACCGCGCCCACCGCGCCGGGCTGCGCATCCATGGCGATGGTATGAACCAGCTCGATGATCCGGGCCATTCCAAGGCCAGCGTTGACCCGCATAGCCATCGGGGTCGATCCGGTATGCGCATCCTGCCCGGTCAGGGTGATCTGCAGCCACCACAGGCCCTGCCCATGGGTGACCACACCAATATCCCGGCCTTCCGCCTCCAAGATCGGCCCCTGTTCGATATGCAGCTCGAACATCGCATGGATTTTCCTGGCGCCAACGGGTTCATCGCCCACCCAGCCAATGCGCGTCAACTCATCGCCAAACGCCTTGCCCTCGGCATCGACGCGGCCGTAGGCAAAGTCCTGCGTATGAATGCCGGCAAACACACCGCTGGCCAACATGGCGGGGGCATAGCGGGTGCCTTCCTCGTTGGTCCAGTTGGTCACCACGATCGGGTGCTTCGTCCTGATCCCCAGATCATTGAGACTGCGCAAAACCTCAAGCCCGCCCAGCACTCCCAAAACCCCGTCATATTTACCGCCCGTGGGCTGGGTATCCAGATGCGAGCCGATATAGACCGGCAATGCATTGGGGTCGGTCCCGGCGCGGGTGGCAAACATGTTGCCCATCGTATCTAGGCCCATGGTGCAGCCCGCCGCCTCGCACCAGCGGGCAAACAAATGCCGCCCTTCGCTGTCCGCATCGGTCAGGGTCTGCCGGTTATTGCCGCCCGCAATGCCGGGGCCAATCCGGGCCATCTGCATCAGGCTGTCCCAGAGGCGCGGGCCGTTGATTTTCATATTCTCGCCCGGTGAGCTCATGAGTCCACGATCCTTTTGCCCAGATCCCGCCACGACACGAGACACAATGCCTCCACACGGAATAAGCTTGATTTGACCATTCGGTCAAAGCAACGCTAGCAGAGGAGACGAGGCAGTCAAGACAAGAGCTTTCTTGGGGGCCATAGTAGCAACGTGACGAACCGGCGGCAGCCAACTGGACAACTGATGAACAAACCCGCGACCCGGATTCAGGAAAAGAACCGCGCCAGCATTCTGGATGCGGGGCTTGAGGTGTTCTCGCAATATGGCTTTCGCGGCGCGACGGTGGATCAGATTGCCGAGGCGGCGGGGCTGTCGAAACCCAATCTGCTTTATTACTTCCCGACCAAAGAAGCGGTGCATCAGGCCCTGCTGGAGGGGCTGTTGAAAACATGGCTCGACCCGCTCCATGCACTTGACCCCGACGGTGACCCTTTGGCCGAAATCCAGGGCTATGTCGCCCGCAAACTGGCGCTGTCGCGCGATTACCCACGCGAAAGCCGCCTGTTTGCCAATGAGATTCTGCAAGGCGCACCCCGGATCGAGCACGCCCTGACCGGAGCGCTGAAAACCCTTGTCGATGAAAAGGCCGCAGTGATCTCGGACTGGGCAAAAGCAGGCCGGATTGCCCCGGTGGACCCCCATCACCTGATCTTTTCGATCTGGGCACTGACCCAGCATTATGCCGATTTTGACGTGCAGGTCCGGGCTGTGCTCGGGTCAGGCCGGCCAGATGCCTATCCGGCGGCTGGTATTTTTCTACAGACCCTGTTTGCCCGGCTGCTGGTGGTCTGCGCCGATTGACTTAAGGCTGTCAGGCCCCATAGTTCGCTGAAACCAATCGCCAGAGGGTCGCATGTATAAACGCCAGTCCGCCGCCCCTGCCCGCCGGATTTCCGCAGCCGACGCTGCGGCAATGGTCAGGTCCGACACTTGGATCGACTACAGCGCGGTGCTGGCGCAGCCTGATGTCTTTGACACCGCCCTTGCAGCCCGGCGTGACGCGCTGACCGGCGTCAAGATCCGCAATTGCCTGTCGACCCGCCCTCGTGCGGTGTTGGAATGCGATCCCGAAGGGGCGCATTTCCACTGGGTCAGCTTGCATTACTCTGGCTACGACCGGCGCAAAAGCGACCTGCATCTGGTCAACTACCTGCCCGTCAATCTGGGCGAGATTCCCGACTACTACCGTCGATTCATCGAACCGGTGGATATCGCAATCATTAAAACCGGGCCGATGGACGCAGGTGGCTGGTTCAACTTCAGTTTGGCCAACCTGTGGCACCGGGCGGTGATCGAGCGGGCCAGATGCGTGATTGTCGAGGAAACGCCTGGCTGGCCGCATGCGCTGGGTGATGAAAACGGGATGCATATTTCCGAGGTCGATTACATCATTCCCGGCAATGACCTGCCGCCCGCCGAACTGCCATCCGCCCCGCCCACCGATGTGGACCGGGCCGTCGCACGCCACATTATGCCCGAGATCACTGACGGAGCCTGCCTGCAAATAGGCATTGGCGGCATGCCTAACGTGGTCTGCTCACTGCTGCGCGACAGCCCGGTCAGGGATATTGGCATCCATACTGAAATGCTCACCGACGGAATTATCGATCTGTATCATGACGGGCGGGTGACCGGGCGGCTGAAAACCCTCGATCCGGGCAAGATCACCTACAGCTTTGCCCTGGGCACGGCGAAACTCTATGAAACCGTGCACAACAACCCCGATTTCCATTGTTGCCCGGTCGATTACACCAACCTGCCACATTACATCATGCGCAATGACAATGTGGTCAGCATCAACAACACCACCCAGATTGATCTACAGGGGCAGGCGGCATCAGAATCAGACGGGCACCGGCACATAAGTGGCACCGGCGGGCAGTTGCAATTCGTGCGCGGTGGCTATGCATCCAAGGGGGGCAAGTCGTTTATCTGCCTTGCCTCGACCTATGACAAAAAGGGCGAGCGGCGCAGCCGGATCGTGCTGAACCTGACGCGCGGCAATGTGGTGACCACCCCGCGCAGCGATGTGATGTATGTGGTGACCGAGTATGGAATCGTGAACCTTAAGGGCAAATCACTGGCCGAACGGGCGCAGTCCCTGATCAGCATCGCTCATCCCGATTTCCGCGAAGAGCTGGAGCGCGACGCTTATGCGCATCACCTGATTCCGCGTGGGTTCTTTGAGTTCGGTCCGGTGACGTTACTGTAACGGTTTACATGCTCCCTTGTTTGTCGATCACGAGATAGTTAAGCAGATCAAGCTGCAACAACTGGCCGAGGGTCATGACCGCTTCTCCTGTCGAACCGTCCAGCGCCTTGCATCTCAAACCTGCATCAACACTTGCCCTCGCCTTTGGGTCGCTGGGTGTGGTGTTTGGGGATATCGGCACCAGCCCGCTTTATGCCTTGCGCGAGGGGTTGCATGCGGCGGCAGCAGATGGGGCGGCCACGCGCAGCGATGTCATTGCCATCGTGTCCCTGTTGGTCTGGCTGCTGATCCTGTTGGCGACCGTCAAATACGTCATCCTGATTTTGCGGGCCGATAACCGGGGCGAAGGCGGAACCCTGTCTTTGGTCGCTTTGGGCCAACGGGCCCTGGGGCATCGGACCAAGATCTTGCTGGTTCTGGGGATCATCGGCACCGCACTTTTCTTTGGCGATGCGGTGATTACCCCTGCGATTTCAGTGTTGTCGGCGGTCGAAGGCCTGACCCTGATTGCGCCCGCGACCCAACCGCTGGTGGTTCCGATCACACTGACCATATTATTCCTACTGTTCTGGAGCCAGAAAAACGGCACTGGCCGAATCGCCACGTTTTTCGGGCCAGTCATGACCCTGTGGTTTCTGGTGCTGGCGGCCCTTGGCCTGCCGCATATCTTTGACGATCTGGCGATCCTGGGGGCGCTGAACCCGTTTCATGGGCTGAATTTTCTGATCAATAACGGCCCTGTGGCCCTGCCGGTTCTGGGATCAGTCACCCTGGCGATTACCGGGGCCGAGGCGCTTTATGCCGATATGGGGCATTTCGGGCGCAAACCGATCCGAATCGCCTGGATCTCGCTGGTGATGCCCGCCCTTGCGATCAGCTATCTGGGACAGGGGGCGCTGGTCCTGAACAGCCCCGGTGCCGCGTCTGATCCGTTCTATCTGCAAGCGCCGGGCTGGGCGCTGCCGGCACTGGTCGGTCTGGCAACGCTGGCCTCGGTCATTGCCAGCCAGGCCGTGATTACCGGTGCTTTCTCGGTCGCGCATCAGGCGGTGCAACTGGGCCTTTTGCCCCGGATCGAGGCATTCCATACCTCGGAAACCCAGCGCGGACAGATCTACATGCCACGGGTGAACATGATCCTGCTGGTCTGCGTCTGCTTTCTGGTCGTCGGCTTTGGCAGCTCCAGCGCACTGGCGACTGCTTACGGGATTTCGGTCACGGGCGAGATGCTGATGACCACATTGCTGGCCTTCATCGTGTTCCGGCATTTCTGGAAATGGAAACTGTGGCAGGTGATTGTTGTCCTGGCACCCCTGTTGGTCATCGAATTGCTGCTGTTTACGGCCAATATGACCAAGTTCTGGGATGGCGGCTATCTGCCGGCAATGATTGCCATATTCCTTGCGATCATGATGGGGATCTGGGTCAAAGGCAGCGCCATTGTGCAGGCCCGGTCACGCAATCTGTCGGTGGCATTGACCACGCTGATGGGCTCGGTCGAAGGGTCCACCCGCCTGTGCCGCACCCCCGGCACCGCGATGTTCCTGACTGCCGAACCCGTCATGGCCCCGCCTGCGCTGTTGCATAACCTGAAACATAACGGGGTGTTGCATCAGAAAAACTATATCGTCACCGTCGCCGTATCGGACCTGCCGCATATGGACCCAGAAGATATGGTGACGGTCGAGCCGCTTTCGGAAATCTTTACCCGGGTGCGCCTGACCTTTGGCTATATGGACGAACCCAATGTTCCGCGCGCACTGCGGCAAAAGGTCAAGTTCGACATCATGAACACGTCGTTCTTCCTGAACCGCCGGTCCTTCAAAGTGACCGATGCGCGGGGGATGCATGCCTGGCAGAAGAATATCTATGTGGCGCTGACCAAATTCGCCTCGAATGCGGCAGGATATTATCACCTGCCGTCAAACCGGGTGGTGGAGCTTGGGCAGCAGGTCACGCTGTAACCGGACAAAAAAACGGCGCCCGGATCGGGCGCCGCTTCTCCTTGATTTCGAAGTTCAGGCTGATGCGGCCCTCTTTGCCACAATCGCGCCGGCCAGTTTCTCCGACACAATGCCGAACAATCCACCGACAACCAGTGACACCGCCACACAGATCAGCGGATTGGCCAGATTGGCCTCGGTCAGCGACGCCCCCGACAACAGCCCATATCCGGCGGTCGAGGCAAAGCCATAGACCGTGGCCGGGATCACTGCAAAGGCCGGGATTTTGGACCCAAGCACCAGAATGGCCGCCGTCACACCCACCACCAAGGATGGCCAGATCACACCGGGCAGGCCCAGATTAACCTGGGTGATCAACAGCAGGGCGATAAAGGCCATGACCACCCCCCACAAATTGGCCGCGACAGATTTGCGCAACCCGTCCACACCGCCACCACAGTGGTAGAAACTGGCCCAGCCGATAAAGCCGATCCAGATCTGAAACGTTCCCACCGTCAAAAACAACCACGTCGCAACTGCACCAAGCGCACCAATTGAGACGGCCAAAGCCGTGATGATATCCATTTTATAGTCCCTCCCTTGCCAGTTTCTGGCTGTTGTCGTCCTTTTTGGCCCAGAGTGGCTGAATCAGCCGGGGCCGCCTTACGTTCTACGAACCCCGACCATAGCCGCGCGTCATATCACGCAGCCGGGTGAGAATTGCCTCTTGCTCCAAAGTGACACGCCAGGGCGCGCCCTGCGCCAAACCGCCGGTCGTGGCAACCAGCGGCATGTCTGGCTCATGATGCTCGGCAACCACCGCCATCGCCCATTTGCCGAACAGCCGCTGAGGCGCGGGTCCGGCCTCGTTCAGGCGGATGGCATCGTGGCGGCTGTCTTTCTTGATCCTGGCATAGAGGTCTTCGACGGCGGCCTGGGGCCCCTCAAGCACCTGCGCAAACCAATCATCATACAGCATCAAAGCGCCAGTGACGCCCAATGCGGCATTATTGGTCCGGGCCGCCCGCAAGATGTCAGCCAATCCCGCCTCGTCATTGGCGGCCAACTTGCTATGGCTACGATAGATCAGCCGATAGCAGGCGTCGGTTAACATTGCAGGCTCTTTCAGATGGGCCTCGGTCGCCATGTATTTCCCTCCCTATTCTGCGCCATTCACGGCACGATCACGCCCCGGCCCGCAAAGCGGCGGTTCTTGAAATCGTCCAGCGCCACGTTGATGTTATCCAAGGAATATTCGGCATAGTGCATCTTGACCTTGCCGTCGGCGTTCAGTTCCATCAACTCGACCAGCTCGGTGTA
>JANOMH010000018.1:0-1638 GCA_031420215.1 Rhodobacterales bacterium
TCGAACACAGCGATGATCCCCCCCCGACCGAACCAACCACCGCCACGGCGGATGCCGGCACGACCGTGCTGGTCCGGATCACCGCAGATGGCTCCGCTGCGATTGGCGGGCGGGTTCTGACCCAGGACGCTTTGGCCAGCACGATCCGCGACAGGCTGGCCAATGACCCGCTGACCCCGGTGGTGATCCTGCCGTCGGGCGGGGCGGATATGCAGGCGCTGATCACTGTCATGGATACGTTGACCACTGCCGGAGCCGTCCGCCTGCGGGTGATCCGGCTGGAGGCGAGCCCATGAAACTGCGCCGCCCGCCGCACCGCCAGCAACCCGAAACCATCGTCGCTCTGATCGACGTGGTGTTTTTCCTGCTGATCTTTTTCATGTTGATCGGGCGGCTGGATGCCAGCGCTCCCTTTGCCGTACTCCCCCCTGTTGGGGTCACCGGCACCGACCTGCCCGCAGGCGGGATCACCGTGTCGATCAGCCCGGACGGCGCACTCGCCCTCGACGGTATCGCGATTGAACGCGACGCATTGGCGATTGCCATCACCAACCGGCTGGTCCGCACGCCCGAAATGCTGATCCGGGTCAATGCTGACAAGACCACGGCGCTCAGCCACGTTCTGCCTATCGTATCAGCCCTGGAGCAATTGGGCGCAAAGGATGTGGCGCTGATCGTCACGCCATCGCCACCATGAAGGGGGCTGTGCTTTATCTGGCGGGGGGCGTGGCGTCGGTCGTGCTGCATATCGGTGTTGGGCTGGCCTTGCCGGTTATCCTTGCGCCTGAGCCGATTGACGCCCAACCGCGCCCGAAATCGCAAGTGCAGATTGAAACCCAAGAGGTCGCGCGTTCGGATGCCACCCCTGTCACCCCCGACAGCCCACAGGCAGCGACCGAAGCGACCAACGGGGCACAATTGGCCCAAGGGGCGATTACCCAAAGCCGGGCCAGGCCGGTAGCCCCGCCGACCGAACAGGCCAAGACCAGCGCGCCGCAAGTCCCGGTGACTGCAGAAATGCCACCGCCACAGACCGCAATCACAGCCAGCACTACGGCGGTGGCCCCAATTTCTGCCACGCCAGCGGCAGCGGCCCCGGTTGTGGCGACTACGCCACCTGCGGCCCCGGTTGTGGCGACTACGCCACCTGCGGCCCCGGTCGTGGCGACAGCGCCACCTGCGGCCCAGGTTGTGGCGACTGCGCCACCTGCGGCCCAGGTTGTGGCGACTGCGCCACCTGCGGCCCAGGTTGTGGCCATCTTTGCCCCATCTGCGCAGATCCCTGCCAGCAGCGCCCCTGCGGCCACGTTGTCAGCCAGCGCAGCCCCTGTCATGCAGGCCGTGGCCAGTGTGGCCCCGGCGCAGGCGGTTGCGGCAACGGCAGTCCCCGCGCCACAGCTTGCCGCCAGTGTTGCCCCCGCGCAGGCCCTCTCGGATGCCGCCGCCGCCCAGACCAGCGCCGCTCCGGCAATCCCACCCCCCGCAGAACACTTCACTGCCGCCCTTGCCTTTTCCGGCGGGGCCGAAGCACAGATCGACGCGGCCTCACTGGCGACGATCCAGTCGTTCATGCGCCCCGGCGATGTGCAGGCGCAGACCGATCAGGTGCGCGACGCGATGCAGACCCTGCTGGAAAGT
>JANOMH010000019.1:0-1622 GCA_031420215.1 Rhodobacterales bacterium
AATTGTCGGCGACGCAAAAAAGGTCGCCGAGCAGCTTTTGGCGCGTCTGCAGCCAAGTGCGGGCGATGCGGACCGCGCGGAGCGTGCCGGGATCATCGCCCAGACCAAATCCGAATGGGCCCAGCAACTCTCCTCCATGGACCACGAGGATGACGATCCCGGCACCAGCTGGAACCAACGCGCCCGCGCCGACAAGCCGGATTGGATGAGCCCCCGCATGGCCTGGCGGGCGATCCAGTCCGCCCTGCCCAAGGACGCGATCATCAGCAGCGACATCGGCAATAACTGCGCCATCGGCAACGCCTATCCTACGTTCGAGACAGGCCGCAAATACCTGGCCCCCGGCCTGTTCGGCCCCTGCGGCTACGGCCTGCCCGCGATCATCGGTGCGAAAATCGCATGTCCCGACACTCCCGTGGTCGGCTTCGCAGGCGACGGCGCATTCGGTATCGCGGTCACCGAACTGACCGCCATCGGCCGCCCGGAATGGCCCGCCATCACCATGGTCGTGTTCCGCAACTACCAATGGGGGGCCGAGAAACGCAACTCAACCCTCTGGTATGACGACAATTTCGTCGGCACCGAGCTTGACACCCAGGTCTCTTACGCCGGCATTGCCCGGGCCTGCGGGTTGCAAGGCGTGCAGGCCAGAACCATGGACGAGTTGCGCGATATGCTGACCCGCGCCATCGCCGACCAGATGGCTGGCAAAACCACACTGATCGAGGCGATGATCAACCAGGAGCTTGGCGAACCCTTCCGCCGGGACGCGATGAAAAAACCCGTGGCCGTGGCGGGCATCGACCCCGCCGACATGCGGGCGTAGGGTGGGCGGTCCTTCGCCCTTCGCGAAGGTTCGCCCATCACTCTTGTGATGATCCCCTTCGCCCTTTCCCCGCTGACCGCGCTTTACATGGCCGCCGCTCTGTTCGGCGCGGCTTACGTGCGGGGCTATTCCGGCTTTGGGCTTTCTGCCCTCGTCGTCTCGGCGGCATCGCTGGTGATGAACCCGCTGCTCGTCGTCCCCGTGGTTCTGATCTCCGACATCGTCCTGACACTCCAGCAAGCCCAAGGCATCCGCCACGAAATCGACTGGCGGCGGACCCTGAGCCTGTTTGCAGGGGCGCTGATCGGCGTCCCTTTCGGTATCTTTGCCCTGACCCAGATCAGTACCGACACCGCCCGCGCCCTGATCGCAGGCTTCATCCTGCTGATGAGCCTTGGTCTGCTCGCGGGCTTTCACTTCAAGCGCCAGATCGGCGATAAATCCCATGTTGCCGTCGGGCTGTTTTCGGGGATTGCCAATGGGGCCGGGATCGGCGGGTTGCCGGTTGCAGTGTTTTTCGCCGCCCTTCCGGTCAGCGCCACGACATTCCGGGCCACTCTGATCGCCTATTTCACCCTGCTCGACCTGTGGTCAGTGCCGCTGCTTTGGCATGCCGGGCTGGTCACAAAAGAAACCCTCATCGCCTGCGCCTATGCGTTGCCGTTATTGATCGCGGGCATTCACTTCGGCAACCGGGCCTTTCGCACATCCGAACCCACAAACTTCCGCCGCTTCGCAATATTGCTGTTGATGTCGCTGTCTATCCTCGGCCTTCTGAAATCCATGTTATGAGGCC
>JANOMH010000020.1:0-1905 GCA_031420215.1 Rhodobacterales bacterium
TCTGACCAGAAAAGCAGCGCGCGCGGATGTCTTCTGCCAGGTCAGCTGCATCCGGGTCTTCGAAGAATTCTACAAACTTGTCCGCTTCTGCCAGAATTGCTGCTTCTTCGCCGCTCTCGATCCGATTGGAAGAAAGAGCGCCTTGCAAGAACCCAATCCAATAGACTTCGCGTTTGCGGTCATTTGCACCTTTCTGAAGCTGATCCACATCAACGTCTTGCGCCATGACTCGGGGCTGTGCACGATCGGAAAGCGACATGGATTATCCCCTAAAAAAGCACTTCTCAAACTTTAGGACGACCAGTTCGGCACAATCAATGTCTTTCAGCATGTTTGCTCCGGGCGCGTCATTTTTCGCAAGACGTGCAAACAATGCCATCTGTCAGACGGGGAATCTGACTGTTAGACTCAGCTCAAAGCAACGTTTGGTAAAGATGCCCGAACCGGCCCATCAACTCGAAGTGTTTCCTCGCACGCTGCATTTTCGGCGGATTGATCCTGCACAAAACATGCGACGCTACTACAGGATGGCGATCCAGTGTGACCTGTTTGGCAGGGCGAGTCTTGTGCGGGAATGGGGCCGGATCGGTTCGCGCGGTCAAATGATGATTGAGACGCATTCAGATGAAGGTCAAGCAGTGAACGCCTTGATGAAACTTGCCCGTGCCAAACAGCGAAAAGGCTATGCCCTGTGAAATTAAGCGGCGATGAGTGCTGCCGCCGCGCGATGGCATTCTGACTTCCATGGTCAGCCCAGAAGAATGGTGATCCGGCGCTCTGCGGTGAAAATCGAGTTCGCGGCTTCCAGCCTATGTGTTTCCAGTTCCAAAAGTGAGCGATAGAAGCCGCTTCTATAGCTCATGGCAGTGCAGCTGTTTGATGCATAGAGCCCGATCCAATTGACCAGGCGATGATCCGCAGCCCTTCAAGCGCTTCTGCAGCAGTCTCTCAAATTGCGCAAAAGCCTCGTACGGGACGGCCTCTCACCTTCGAACAATCTCGGCGTCTCGACCAACTGGTCAACGCACATCGTCGGCCATCATGCCGGGTGCGCGCACCAGCCTTTCCGCGAAATACCTCGCACTTTCCCGGTAACCCGGTCGCGAGATCGGACCGGGGCGTTTAGGACTGCTTAAACCATCACCATTATGCTCTTATACCGCTAACGGCGACACTGGCTGGCGACCCGCGTAGTTCGGTGTCAGATTCGGCCTGTCCCCGAGTCGCTTATCTCACCGCGCTGAACTCTTTCCGACGAAACGGTCGCGGCAATCTGGCACGCGGTTGTTGACATGGCCCTCCCTCTTTCCGGGTTCTTTCTCCCTGGGCCTGACATAGCCGGTTGACTGTCTGAGCGGTTCTGCCCTGATGCTTCCGGTGATCCGGGCTCAGGCACCTCCCTTCGACGGACAATCCCCTAAGCCTGTTCGGCCTCTGGCTCGCAACCCCGCTCAGGTCCGGGCCGTGTTGGTCGCGTGCCGCTCCCTGCCCGCACCACCCCGGTCCCTCGGGGGTTTCCGGTGGCCTGGAGCGCCACCGTGCAAGCTTCAGCCGACAGGCTTCATTCGGGTCTTGTCGAAGGGATGGTCCCTCGAGCCAGATACAGGAGCTTCAAATGCAGAACATCGTCATCCTCGCCGGTAACATCGGTCAGTCTCCGGAAGTCCGCACCACGCAGGGCGGGACCAAAATCACCAACTTCACCCTTGCCACCTCGCGGCCGCGCCTGTCCGAAGGCCGGGTCCAGCACGACGAGAACGGCTACCGCGTGATGGACACCGAATGGCACCGCATCACCTGCTTCAACGGCCTCGGCAAGACGGTCGCGGAGCAGTGCGAAAAGGGCATGAAGGTTATGGTCCACGGCCGCATCCACTACACCAAATGGACCGACGCGACCGGCAC
>JANOMH010000021.1:0-7661 GCA_031420215.1 Rhodobacterales bacterium
GGGCTAATTTTATAAAATGGGTTTTGGGTTTCTTGCCACTAATCCCCCCCGACCCCCCCCCGGCCCCGGCGGGGGTCCCTTTGGAACTCTAAAAAACAACGCGCCCCCGCCCTACCCCGGGGCGAGATCGGGCGAGGCAGAGAGCGATTCACATCGAAGGTAAACCGCTTTAGCTTGCTGGCCCGATGGGGCCAGCTGCTGTGTTTCGGGCGTGAAGGGCAGGAAGGGCCGCAATCAAGCCCCCTTCTCGCCCAACCCACTCATCGCCGCAAACCGCTCCATATCCGCCGCGAGTGCTGCGCGGATATGGTTCAGCACATCGGGCGGCAGGTCAGGGGCAACTCGCGCCCTGCGCCCTTGCAGCATCCCTTTCAGCCGCCCCCGCATCTCGGCTGACATCAGCTCTTTCAACCACCCCGCCGCCCGCATCTTGCGCAGCACAAACAGCCAGGGCGGCAGGCGGGCCAGACTGTCGCTACTGTTGGCGGCAATCGTGCCGGGGGCGGGCCAGGCATCAGCGATACCCAGAAACCCGGCAAGCTGGGTCAACTCCGGGGCGGGATCGCGGATCAGGTCTTCGAATTGCAAGAACAAAAAGTTCTCGCGCGGAAACCGGGCCAGCCATGGGTCGATCTGCGCGGCATAGGAACTGACATCGATCAGATGTTGCAGGTGATGGGTGCCGATCAACTGATCGGGCAGCGCTTCGCCACTTAACACCGCATGGCGGTATTGCGATTCGGCGCGGGCCACCGGATCGCGGGCGATAGAGATCAGCTTGACCGCGGGGATCAGCCCGGCCACCCGGTCCGGCACACCCGCAAACGCCTGACATTTGGTGTAATTCGGCGAGGCTTCGCCATACACTTGCTTGCCCGGCGAAAACTGCGCCTGATACCACGGCAAGCCCCGGTCCCAACCGCGCCCGGCGACAAAATAATCCGTCTCTTTCTCGCGCGACATCCCCACCGCAGGATGGCGGGACAGGTATTCATACAAGGTTGTCGTGCCAGCCTTCATTGCACCGATGATGAGGAAATCGGGTAATATTCCGGCGCTCATGTCTGCATCCCCATCGCCACAACGGCATTAATCTCGGCCTCTCCCAGCGCAAAATCCGCTTCCGGACGGGCCAAAATGTCTTGCCGGACCACGCCAATTTCCGCGCGGGTCAACCGCTCCAGCAACCGGGACAAAGCCTCTGGGGTTGGCTGCTCGATCACATAGCCCAATCCATCTGCGGCAATCTTGACCGCCGTCTGGGTGGCCGCGACTGCGATCGACGGGCAACCAAACCAGCTTGCCTCGTATATCCGGTTGGGCAGCAACCAGTCCGAATTGGCCCCGCGTTGCCACAAATCCTGCGCCCAAACCAAATCGCAAGCGCCATAGACCCCGGCCAGCCCATCGGGATAGGCATAGGGTCCGCCATAGTGAATATTCTGATGTGCCCCGATCCGGCCCGCGAAATCATCCAACGCATGGTCATGGATCACGCCCCTGACCTCGATGCGCAAGGCGTCGCCCATCCGCCCGGCCACAGCGCACAACAACTCCAAACTCGGCTGACAGCGGATCGCACCGACCCAGCCCAGCACCAACGGTCCGTCGCGCCCAAGTGCCGACGCAACTCTGGGCAGGGTCACCCCCGGAAACCACAGCTTGTTCTGCAGCAACAACCAGCGGCCGGCATAGCCCTGCACCGGGCGGAAATAGTGGTCGATAAACCCCGGCGATGATACCACCAGCAGCGCCACACGCGCCAAAGCAAACCGCTCGACCCAGCGGGCCACCCTTGCCTTGCGCCCACCGCCAGTAAATATCCCATGAATATCAAGGCACTCATAGACCACAGGCACCTGCCGCCCACACATCAACCGGGCGGCCAGCGCCAGCAGCACCATATCAATATTGCGGGCAATGATCAGCTCAGCCTGCGCCACCTGCCGCCGATAGGCCCACAGTTTGCGCAACCCACGCAGCGCCAGCCCAACCCTGCGCCCCAACTGCTCATTCTCGATCTGGCCTAAGTCCAGATCGGGCCATTCGACCTGAACCGCAGCTTTGCGCATCGACACTGACCGCACGCCATGCCCGGCGCGGGCAAAACTGCGGATCCGGCGGAGCTGCGCGGTTTCGGCCAGATCGGGGGCAAAGAACAGGATTTCCGCCATATTACTGCCCATAAGCCTGCGGTTCGGGCAGCGCCAGACAGCCGGCCACCACACCGCCATGCAAACAGCCGCGCAACGCCCAGAAATTGCGCTTTACAGGCCGCGCCACAAAAACCACCGCCATCAACCCACAAAACCCGGCCTTGCCCAGCGCCGTAAAGGCCAGCCTGACCTGCCCGAACCGGCTGCTCTCCGAACTGGCATAGCTTTGCCCCATCCGGAACTTGCGCCGGGCCAGCCAGCCAAAGCGCAATCTGCTGGACGAAACAGGCTCAAACACCTCCGCCCAGTCTGTCGCCTCAAACCGCGCGCCCATCCGGCGCAGGGCAAAGAAAAACGCCGTGTCTTCGCCCCCGGACCGCCCCCGCGCCAGATCAAACCTGACCGCTTGCCACGGCGCACCCGCCCAGCGCAAAATCGCGTTGCAGGTATGGCCGGTCATCACCTCGCCGCCGCGGCGTTCCGGCACATTCGAATGATAATCTAGGATAGTGATCCAGTCAGGCGTTCCTGTCGGATAAACAGCCCGCGCCGGGGCAAATACGGCATCCGCCCCGGTCGCCTGCACCGCTTGCCACAACCCGGCTATCCACCCCGGTGGGGCGGTTTCGTCATCGTCCAGAAACGCCACATATTCCGCAGTGGCAGCGTCCAGACATGCATTGCGGGCCAGGGAAATATTGCGTTCCGGCGCATGGACATAGGTCAGCGCAAACGGAAAGCCCGCTGCGATCCGCTGCACCAACTCTCGGGCGGTTGGACCGGTATCGTTATCCGCGACAACCACGCCCAGACTGGCCCCATCCGGCAAGACCTGGGCTGCAACACTGGCCAAGGTCTGCTCCAGAAACGGGCGGCGAAAGGTGCAGATCAGAACCTCGATCCTCATGCGCGCCCCTGCACAATCCGCGCTAAAAACCCGGCGGCCCAGGAATTATGCATGGCGAACAAGGCTGGTCCTGCCCAAACCCCATCCGGCCCGATCTTTCGCGCGCCGATCAGCGAGACCAGCCCCAGCGCCAACGCATAGGCCGCAGGCCAGAGCAAAGCCCAGGGCCAAACGACAGCCAGTCCCAGTGCCAAGACCATCCCCACCAGATTAACCGCCGGGATCAACTGCCGCAACTTCGGGCGCATCCGGTGCTTGAGAACTGTCCCTGCCCGCCCGCGCCCATAGTTCCAATATTGCCGGGCCAAGGCGCGAAACGTTGGGCGCATCACGTAATCCAGCCGGATATCCGACTGCATCCAGACCACTCCCCCGGCCAACCGCAACCGATGATCATATTCGGCATCTTCATTGTGACTGAAGCCCGGATCATAGCCGCCAATCCGGCGGAACCAGTCCAGCGACATCCCGGCATGATGGCCATGATCCACCGGGCCAGAGCTGCGACCGCCCCGGTGCGCCGACCCGCCCGACCCCAGCGGAGTGTCAACTATCCACGCCGCCGCACGGGCAAATCCGGTCTGCCCGATGGAATCCATCGGCACGACAACCGATGCAGCGCCTTGTTCATCCATAGCCTTCGCCACCGCCATCACAAAGCCTGCGGGATATCCGGCATGGGCATCGCAGCGCACCAGAATCCGGTGCTCTGGCCCGGCGCAAAGTTCAACCGCCCGGTTGATCCCCGCAGATTGCAACCGGGCCGGGTTATCAATCACCTGCAGGTTTGGATACCGCCCGCGCAATCCAGTCACCAGTGCGCGGGTCTGATCTGTGCTGCCGCCATCGGCAACCACCACGGCCAATGCCGGATCACCCTGCAGCAATGCGGTCAGACAATCCACAATATGGCGGGCTTCATTCAAGGCGGGCACGACCACCAAAATCTCGCTCAATCGCGTCATGCCCGACCTTTTATCCGTAAAACCGCCCCCGGTTTAACCACCCTTCGCAACAATGACGAGACGCCATGCCCGCAAAAGTTGCATGCTAGGCGTCCTGCCGGGAATGGATGCAGCCAGCCCCTGGACTGCCCTAGTTGCTGGCAGCGTTCACACCCGTGGTGATCAGCGATGGGGTAATCTGCTGGATCACACGATTCCAACGGGTCACCGGCTGTTCTGCGACAAAGATGATATCGTCCGGGCGCAGCATGAATTTGGTGGCCAGCAAAAAGTTGATCGCATTGCGCCCATCCAGATGCCAGGCCGTCACCGCCCCGAACTCTCGCGGATCATCCGAGGCGCGCAGCACATATATTTCCGACACATTGCCGGTCTGCGTCGGAATCCCGCCTCCCTCACTATACAAAGCATCGGCAAGGCTCGCTTCCTGGCCAAACGGCATAGTGAAGCGGCCCTGGGTGCCCACTTCGCCAGTCAGATAGACATAATCGCGGTCCACTGCATCCAGTTCGGTCTGGGCCTGATAGTTCGACCGGGCCTCGTTCAGGGCAGCGCGGTTCAGGGACACCACGGTGTTAAGCTCTTGCAAGGCGGTATTGCGGGCCGACTGGCGCAGCTGGGCCACCTGAATCTGCTCGGCAAAGTAGTCCTGCGCTTGGTTCAGATCAGTCCCGGTATCGACAAAGATCGAATCCCCGGCCAGCAAACGAACCCGCTCCAGCCGCTGATCGGAATACAGGTCAGACAGCGGAATCTGATACAACTGGCCATCGCGATACAGCCGGATCGCGGCGCCTTCGGTGGCCACAACCCCACCAACGCTGCTTAACGCTTCATCCAGATACAGCGGCGACAGGGCCACAGGGACCACGCCGGGACTGGCGACAGCGCCGCCAATCGCCACACGCGACGAATTGAATTCGGCAATTTCAATGTTGAAAGACGGGTCAATCTGGTTCTCGACCAGCTTTTGAAACAGCACATCCTCGGCTTCGGACACGGTCAGCCCGGCGACTGGAACCCGGCCCAGATCGGGGACCGTGATCGCGCCATCATCCTGCACGGTATAGTTATTGCGGCGGTTCTGCGACACCGACAGATTGCCCGCACCCGCAGGCGGCGTGGCAGCAGGATCTTGCGGCATCGCCAAAATCATCACATCACCGACCCCGATCTTATAGGGGCCGGGGTCTGCTGCAGGCGGCAGGGTCAGGGTTGTATTGGCACCCTCGACCGGTCCACCCGACGGCGGGTCGGGCAATTCGCCTGCACCGCGCAAACCACCACCGCTGCCCGCCGTCTGCGAAAACACCGCCGGCAGGGTTTGCGGCTGATACGGGCTGCGATTGGCAACCAGCACTGATTCCGCCGTCATCGGCACCACCCGAACGCGGGAATCATCCAGCCCTGTGGTCCGCACCGCCGGGCTTTGGTAGATTGCTCCGCAACTCGCGACGAAAAGGGCCAGGCACAGGGCCAATCCGGTCACTCTCAGGGGATAACGCATCATATCAGTCTCCAACACATGAAAAATCGGGTCATCGGACAGCCCGCCGGATCGCCAGCGGCCCGATAAAATCACCCGCCCATTGCCGGGATTGCACAATCTGGCCAGAGCGGGGTTCTACCCAATACAGATTTTGAAACTCCTGATCCGGGTTGGTGCAGCTTTCCTGCATCAACTCGGTTGGCACCAGCCCGGTGCCCAGATCAATCTGCCGGGAGCCCCGGCTTTCAATATCGCAGATGTAGCTGCGCACTGTGACTTGATCATTGCCATCCAGAAAGCTCATGAAGCGCTGGACCTGGCCGGCACGGCGGGGCAATATCAAGGCAGCAGGCTGACGGATATCTGCCGTCATCATGTCACTGCCAAGGCCGCGGGTGCCCACGACAAAACCCTGCTCCAGATACAGGGCCACATTGTCAGGGCTGATCCATGTCTCAACATTGTCCCTTGCCGATTGGCGCAAAAAGCCGGTCGCGGCATCGCGGTTCTCTACCGACACGACAATAGCAGGTGCGGGGGTGGCCAACAGGGCCTGAAACGGGGCCGAAGCCGCAGTCGGCTGACCACCGCTGAACAGGCGTTGGGTCAGGCGGCCAAATCCGCTGTCGAATGCACTACCGCCCAAGGCCACGCCATTGGGCGCACTGGCAGAACAGGCCGCAACCAACCCGGCGCAAAGCATCAGGGCAAGCGGATAGATTTTCATCGCCAGAACCTCCCCCAGCGATCCTGCAAGGCCGGATCGTGGTAGTCCGAGGTCAGGTCATACAACCGGTTGTTTACATCCAACCGCGCCCCGCCATCGCGCAGCAATGGGCGAATGGTGGTAGCAAAATCATTGCGCGACGGCTGGCCCGACAGCCAGTTGATCGGAATGGTCAGGCGGATGCCCTTGTCAAATGACCCTTCGCCAAATTCGTCAAACGACACATCGGTTAGCGTGAAAAACGCCCCCACCGACACGCCATTGCTAAACTGGCGGTCCAGTGTAACCGTCCCGCCCCAATCGCCCGCCAGATACCGGCCCAGATCAAGCTGACCGTGATAGCCCCCGCCCAGATCGTAATAGGCCGAGGCATGGCCGGTCACGACATCGTAGTCCTGCAAGGTGAAATCCCGCGCAAAGCCGCGTTGCACCGCATAATTCACCTCGACCCCAAGCGCGAGCGGGCCAGTCACCGGTTTCCACAACAGTTCGGTGGACACGCCCGCAAACATCGGCTCCAGATAGCCCGCCGTGACGCGGCCATATAAATCCGGGCCGGGGCGGAAAAAGTAATCAGCGGTCAGATAGCTCAGTTCCAGATCCGATGCCTTGTCATACAGCGCGAAATCTGACCGGACATGCGGCAGGATCGAATCAGACAGCCGGGTCGCTGTATCCAGATTGCCCAGAACCGGCTGGCGGATCGCCCCGGAAAACACCAGCTGCGGGGTTAGCGCATAGCTGGCATCAACCTGCACCCCGGCATCGGCGCGGAACGGATTGTCGGGGTCAAACAGCGACGGCGACAGATAGGGGGAAATGCCAAAACTGAACGCCGGGGTATTCAGCGGTGCCCCAAACGGGCCGTCCAGCCCGGCGGCATCGGCAATCTGCGCCCGGCTGTAACTTTGCCAGCTGCCATCCAGCGCGTGTTCCAGCTCTTCCAGATCGGTGCGCTGCACTGTGACCTGTGACAGCGGTATGCCGCCCGCCACTGGCACAATCCGGAACGCGGTCACCTCGGCGGGGGCGGTATTGGCCAGCACTCTGGCGGCCCGGCCAATCGCCTGCGCACCAGCGGCATAGGTCGGGTTGCCCAGATAAACCGTCACCACCGAGCCCGATTGCTCTATCCCGTTCAGCACCAGCCCCTGGTCGGCCAATCCCGCCGCCAAAGCAGTCAGTGCCGGCCCTTGCGGCTGATCTCCGGCCAAATTCCAGCTGAGTGCGGCCGCCCGGTCGCGCGGTTGCAGCGCAGGCGGCGCGCTTTCGATCCCGCCCGCCGAGGGCGGATTCACCGGGTCGATGACATAGCTCAGGCTGACACCGACATCGGTGCCATACATGTAATACAGGCCCAGATCGACGCCATTGCGAAACCGGTAATTCACCCCGACGTTCAGCGGCGATTGCTGAT
>JANOMH010000022.1:0-1578 GCA_031420215.1 Rhodobacterales bacterium
CATGTAGCAAAAGGTGATGTCCGACAGGTGTCTATGGGTAAATTCATGCATCGTCATGAAATCGGCCAGCACTTGGGTCGGGTGAAAATCGTCGGTCAGCCCGTTATAGACCGGAACGCCGGAAAACGCGGCCAGCGTTTCCACGTCCGACTGCGCAAACCCCCGATACTCAATCGCGTCGTAAAACCGGCCCAGAACGCGCGCCGTATCCTTGATGCTTTCCTTGTGCCCGATATGGCTGCCCGAGGGACCGATATACGTCACATGCGCGCCCTGATCAAAGGCCGCAACCTCGAACCCTGACCGGGTGCGAGTGCTGTCTTTCTCGAAAATCAAGGCGACGTTCTTGCCCTTCAAACGCGGCTGTTCGGTGCCCGCCGCTTTTGCCGCTTTCAGACTGGCGGCAAGCCGCAGCAAATGGCGGATTTCGTCCGGGGTAAAATCAAGCAGTTTCAAAAAACTGCGTCCGTGCAGGTTCAACGGCATCGTAACCTCCTAAATCGCGTCGCGGATCAGCGGGCAACTCATGCAGTGCGAGCCGCCCCTGCCCCGGCCCAGTTCGGCGCCCGGAATGGTGATCACTTCAACCCCGGCTTTGCGCAGCAGGGTGTTGGAATGGGTGTTACGCTCATACCCCACCACCACGCCGGGGCTGAGGCACAACAGGTTGTTGGCATCATCCCATTGTTCGCGCTGCGCCTCATACGCATCGCCGCCCGTGGGCACGGTGCGCAGGGTTTTCAGGCCCAAAGCCTCGGCCACGACCGCAAGGAAGGAGTGGGTTTCCTCGGTCACATCCATTTTTCCGCCTTTGCCGGGGCGCAAGCTGTAGGTCTGCATGGCGTCGGTAACCTCGGCGAACACCGTCACCAGATCGCGGTCGCAGAAGGTGAAGACGGTATCAAGGTGCATGGCGCTGCGGCTGCGCGGAAACTGGCACGCGATGACACGCGTGGCGGCATTCGCGGCAAACAGCGCGCGGGCCACCTGCCCCACCGCCTGCGGCGTGGTGCGTTCACCCATCCCGATCAGCACGACACCGTTGCCCACCGGCATCACATCGCCACCCTCCAGAGTAGCCGCGCCATGATCAACCAGCGGATCACCCCACCACACCGGAAAGCCCGCATCGCGGAAATCCGGATGGAATTTGTAAATCGCGGCCAGATTAAGCGTCTCCAACCGCCGGGCGGGCCAGTGCATCGGGTTCAGGGTGACACCGCCGTAAATCCAACACGTCGTGTCGCGGGTAAAGATGTGGTTCGGCATCGGCGGCAGCACAAAATCCTGCGGGCGCAGCATCGGGATCAGCACACCGGCGCGGGGGATCGGCAGCTCGGCCCGGTTCATGCCGCCGATCAGGATGCCCGACAGGGGTTCCGCATCCGTCTCCATCAGGCAGGCCAACAGATCATCCGACAGGCCAACGCCGACCGAATTGTCATTGATCCGCGCCGAAAGCAGCCACTTGCGGGCCTCCATATCGCGCAGGGTTTCCTCTAGCAGTTCGCGCAGAAATACCACCTCGACCCCGCGTTCGCGCAGCATGTCGGTGAAGGTCATATGCTCGACCCGCGC
>JANOMH010000023.1:0-8715 GCA_031420215.1 Rhodobacterales bacterium
GACCAGCAGCGAGGCCCAGGTCGGCCAGCCTCCCGCGCAACACTCAAAACCCAAGCTGATTGACGCGTCGCGACAATCAACACCCAAAACACCACTTGCGCGCGACACCCAAAGCCGCAATCCTCAACCCACTGCGACACACGATCACCATCCAGATTGTCGCGCAGTTCTCATCCAGATTGTCGCGCTACACCAGCCGGCGCAAAGCGGCCATCGGCAGCAGATTATTGCCCCCCACATTGATCCCGCGCAGCAGGGCTACCCATTGCCGCAACTGACTTGCTCCTCTCCGGCCTGCATGGCAGTCTGACCCCATGACCCGAACCCGCGTCAACCAGATCTGCGCCACATTTCCCGGGGCCGAGGTATCAGACCCCTGGGGCGGCGGACATGATGCGTGGAAAGTGGGCGGCAGGATGTTCGCCTGCATCGGCGCGATTCAGACCGGGGTGTCGGTCAAGACCGCTTCGGTCGAAACCGCGCAGATGCTGATCGATGCAGGGGTCGGCATCAAAGCGCCCTATTTTCACCGGTCGTGGATTTACCTGCCCGACACAACCCAAGAAGGCGAATTGCGGCACCGGCTGATCACCTCTTATCAGATCATCCGGACCAGCCTGCCAAAGAAACTGCAGGTCACTCTGGCAGACCTCCCTGCCGGGTAAGGTGGGTCTTGACCCACGTCTTTGGGTGGCAGGGCACAGCAAAGTAAGGTGGGTTTCAACCCACCATTGGTTCAGTCATAGCTCACGACTTCAATTTCAACCCCGTTTTCTTCGGTAAAGTAGAACCGTTTGCCCGGTTCATAATCAGCATGGTTTTCAGGCACATATCCTGCGGCCTTGACCTGCCGCTCTACTGCGTCCAGATCTTCCACCACCACCCCGATATGATTCAGCCCGGCGCGGGTGGAGTAGCTGCTTTGGGTCCGGTCTGCAGGCCCGCCAAAGCTGAACAGCGCCACATAGCTGCCTGCATCGCCCACATGCACGGTCCGGCCAGTCTGCATGCCGGGGCCCTGCCAGCGGATCTGCCAGCCAAACAGGTCACACAGCAGTTGTGCTGTCGCATCCGGGTCTGTCACCGTCACATTCACATGTTCCAAGCGCGCCATCTTATTCTCCTCTGGTCATTGCCTCGCGACTCAGGTGTAATTTCTCAAGTCCACTTGAGATCAAGGAGAATCCGATGTCGCGCCAAGGATTGACCATTGGCGATCTGGCCGCCCGGACCGGGCTGGCCGTTTCGGCGATCCGGTTCTACGAAACCCATGGGATCGTGGCCCCGTTGCGCAATGCCGGCGGGCACCGGCGCTATGACCGGGCCGACATAAGGCGATTGTCCTTCGTGATGATCGCGCAGAAGCTGGGTTTCCCCCTGGCGCAGATTGCCAGCCACTTGACGGCCCTGCCCGCCGACCGCGCCCTGACCCAAACCGACTGGACCCAAATTGCAGCCGGGTTCCGGGCCGAAATCGAAGCCAGGATCACTGCCCTGACCACCCTGCGCGATACGCTGGACGGCTGCATTGGCTGCGGCTGCCTCAGCCTTGAACGCTGCGCGCTGTATAATCCGGCTGACAAGGCCGGGGCACGGGGCGCAGGCCCCCGCTATCTGATCGGGGACAGCAGCAGCGATTGACAATTCCTGCCGGGCTGGTGTCTGTGCGGGCCATGAAACTGTCATCCCAAATCACCCAAATCACCTCCGGCGGCGCTGACGGCTGGGAGCATTACCGCAAAGCCCGCGACATGCGGGCCGCGGGACAGCCCGTTGTGCAGCTGACAATGGGTGAACATGACATCCGCACCAGTCCAACGATCCTGACCGCCCTGCACGACGCGGCCAAGGCGGGGCACACCGGCTATCCCAGCATTCCGGGCACACCTGCCCTGCGTCAGGCGATTGCGGCGCGCATTGCCGAACGCACCGGCGTGCCGACCACGCCCGACAATATCCTGGTCACCGCCGGCGGGCAGGCCGGATTGTTCATGACCCATTACGCGGCCTGCGATCCCGGCGATATAGCCCTGTTCATTGACCCCTATTACGCCACCTATCCCGGCACAATCCGCTCGGTCGGGGCGATTCCGCGCAGTATCCGGGTGCGGGCCGAGGATGGGTTTCAACCCAAGGCCAGCACCCTTGACCCGGCATCCGCCGGGGCCAGATCGCTGCTGATCAACTCGCCCAACAACCCGACCGGGGTGATCTATTCCCGCGACACCCTGACCCAGATTGCCGAAGTCTGTCAGCAGCGCGACCTGTGGCTGATCTCGGACGAGGTCTATGACACCCAAGTCTGGGTTGGCGAACATCTGTCGCCCCGTGCCATCCCCGGCATGGCCGAGCGCACGCTGGTGATCGGATCGATGTCGAAAAGTCATGCGATGACCGGCAGCCGGGTTGGCTGGATCTGCGGACCGGAACATGCGATTGGTCCGATCTGGGACCTTGCCACCAACACCAACTACGGCATTCCCGGCTATATTCAGGATGCGGCGCTTTACGCGCTCAATCTCGGGCCAGCATTCGAAACTGACATCGCCGCCCCCTTCAAACGCCGCCGCGCCATTACCCAAGCCATTCTGGCGGGCCAGAATCTGATCCAGTCAGCCCCGATGGACGGGGCGATGTATGTGATGCTGGACGTCCGGCCCACCGGCCTGACCGGGGCGGAATTTGCCACAGCCCTGCTGGATCAGCATTTGATAGCGGTGATGCCCGGTGCTAGTTTTGGGCAGGCCAGCGCCGGGCATGTGCGGGTGGCGATGACTGTCGCCGACGACACCTATGCACAGGCCCTGACCACCCTGCTGGATTTCGCGCAAGGACTTGCTGCAAAAGGATAAATCTGATGGCACAGGATATAGGTGAACACTTTCGCGCCCTGCATGTCAAAGGCCGGCCCTTCATTCTGGCCAATGCCTGGGATGCCGGATCGGCCAGGATGCTTGCGGCTTTGGGCGCGCAGGCGATTGCCACATCTTCGGCCGCACATGCCTTTACCCTTGGGCGGCCCGATGGTGGCATGTTGACCCGGAACGAGGCGTTGGCCCATGCGGCAGACCTTGTTGCGGCGGTAAAATTGCCGGTGCAGGGCGATTTCGAAAACGGCTTTGGTGATGACCCCGAGACCTGCGCCGAAACTGTGCGGCTGGCCGCCGAGGTCGGGCTGGCAGGTATTTGTATCGAAGATACCATGTTGCCGGGCGATGCCGCTTATGATTTCGATCTTGCGGTCGAACGGATACGGGCGGCCTGCGCCGCTGCCCGCGCCCTGCCCCACGATTTTGTGCTGACCGCGCGGGCCGACGGGCTGCTGACCGGGCGCTATGATCTGGCCGAGGCGCTGCGCCGGTTGCTGGCGTTTCAGGCGGTTGGGGCAGATTGCCTCTATGCGCCGCTGATCGGGTCGATGACCGGGATCGGCCAGATTTGTGCCGCAACCACGGCCCCGGTTAATGTGTTGATCGCCGGACATACGACAGGGCACAGTGTCGCCGACTATGCTGCCTTGGGCGCGGCCCGGCTGTCGCTGGGGTCGTCGCTGGCGCGGATTACCCACCGGGCCATCCATGATGCGGCGGCCGAGATGTTCGGCGCGGGGCGGTTCGATATGTTGGGCAAGGGAATGCCCGGCACTCAGGTTGATGCGCTTTTGACGCAAGAATAAGGGCTGGCGACCGGTTCGCCGCCAGCCCCAAAAGGCATCAGAAGGTATACGACGCCCGCAACGTCAGGGTCGTCGCTTCGACATCAACGCCCGAGTCCACCAGATCGTCGAACTGGTGCGCCAGAACCTCGCCGCCGACGCGGAAACTATCGGACAATTGGTAGTCCAGTCCCAGACCGGCGAACTGGCCGTTGCTGGTCCCATCCAGATCACCCGAAACGGTGGCCTGCGCCACACCGGCGGTCAGATAGGGCTGAAACCGGCCCGCGTCATAACCGGCCCGCAGTTTGAACCGGGCGACTGAATCCAGATCGACGGCGGGGGCCGCAAAGCCGATGTTGGTCATGTCGTAGTCAAGCTCTGCGCCCAGAACGATAGTGCCCAGATCATACAGATAACCGGCATGGACACCATAGAGCAGGTCTTGGGGCTTTTCGTCGATGGCATCAGACTGCAACTGGCCATAGCCCAATTGCGCACCGGCATAGAACCCGGTCCAGTTTGCCGACATCGGGGCCGGGGCGGCGATAATGACCGGGGCGGCGACCGGCGGGGTGGCGATGGGTTCGGCGAAACCGCCCGCCAGCACCGGCGCTGTGGTCAGCCCCAGAATGACAGCGGTCATCAGGCCGGATTTGATAAGTTGATGGGTCATGGAAAACTCCTGTTATAGTCAGCAAAGCGGGGAAACTGCCCGGGCTCTGATGGGTAAAACGATGTTGCGGTGGTTTAGTTCAATGTCTGGTCAAACAAATGTGGGAACCCGGCTGAAACCTGCGCACTTGGCGGACTGGCTGGCAAAAAGCCGCCAAAATCACTCCCGCTGACGCATGTGTCGCCAAAACGTGAGTTCTCTGGCACTTGAAAAAAACTGCCCGACTTTCACGCCACGACGGTCGAAAAACGACGCAAGGTCGCAATCGAGCTAGCGCTGGGTGGTTTGTATGGGCTTAGTAAGAGGCGGAACAAGGATCGGTCGATGACCACGCAATTCTGGCGGATAACATTGGTGCTGCGCACCATCGGGGCACGGCGCGGCCGGGCGGCCCGTGGGGCACCTGTGCAGGCTTAGGCCTGCCTTAACCCGCTTTGCCCTTTCGCCAGGATCAACCCCCATGACCGACCAGACCAGTGCCACCGGCACAACCGACACTCTCGACGACACCCTGACCTGTGACACCATTAAATCCAGCCGCATCACCGGCCGCGCCGGGGGCCGTGCGGCCCGCCATGCCGCCCGGTCAACGCCGCTGGCCGGAAACGCCCGGCCCATCCGCCCCGGCATGTCAGGCGGGCGCTATAACCCATTGACCGAGGCAGAGGTCTTGCGGATTCACGAAACTGCCCTGCGCGCGCTGGAAGAAATCGGGTTGGCCGACGCTCCTCCGTCTGGTGTCGAGATTCTGGTGGGTGCAGGTGCTGTCCTTGGGGCGGATGGGCGCATCCGGTTTCCACGGGCTTTGGTCGAAGATATGTTGGCCATGGCATGTAAACAGGTCACCCTGTTTGGCCGCGATCCCGCCTTTGACATGGATCTGTCAGGCACGCGGGTGCATTACGGCACGGCGGGGGCTGCGGTAAACCTTGTCGATGTCGAGGGCCGCAAATATCGCGAATGCACCGTGCAGGACCTGCATGATGCCGCCCGGATCGTCGACCGGCTGGAAAACATCCATTTCCTGCAACGCCCGATGGTGTGCCGGGATATTCCCGACAATCTGGAAATGGATCTGAACACAATCTATGCCTGCTGTGCCGGAACGACCAAACATGTCGGCACATCCTTCACCGAACCGGGGTTCCTGCCCGATGCGTTCGAGATGCTGCATATGATTGCGGGGGGCGAGGATAAATGGCGCGAGCGGCCTTTTGTCAGCAATTCCAATTGCTTTGTCGTGCCGCCGATGAAATTCGCGACCGACGCCTGTCTCACTATGGAATATTGCATCCGGGCCGGAATGCCGATGTTGCTGCTGTCGGCCGGTCAGGCCGGGGCCACCGCCCCTGCCCCGATCGCGGGGGCCATCGTGCAGGCTGTGGCCGAATGTCTGGCCGGTGTGGTCTATGTCAACGCGATGATGCCGGGCCATCCGACGATTTTCGGTACCTGGCCATTTGTCAGCGACCTGCGCACTGGGGCGATGTCGGGCGGATCGGGCGAACAGGCGCTGCTGACCGCAGGCTGCGCGCAGATGCATCGGTTTTATGGATTGCCCGGTGGGGCGGCTGCCGGAATTGCGGACGCCAAACTGCCGGATATGCAGGCGGGCTGGGAACAGATGTGCTCCAACGTCATGGCCGGACTGTCTGGGCTGAACATGGTCTATGAGGCGGCGGGGATGCATGCCTCGCTGCTGGGCTTTTGCTTGGAGTCACTCATTCTTGGCGATGACCTTCTGGGCCAGGCGATCCGCTGCGTGCGCGGGATCGAGGTGACGGAAGACACCCTCGCGCTGGAAACCATGCGCGCCACCTGTCTGGGCGGTCCGGGGCATTATCTGGGGTCGGACCAGACGCTGAACCTGATGCAGACCGAATATGTCTATCCCGCCACCGCTGACCGCTATTCGCCCAAGGAATGGGTCGAAAAGGGCAGCCCGGATTTGTTGAAAAACGCGACGGCGCGGAAGGAAAAGATTTTGGCGGAACGGTCGGCCGCCCGGTTTGATCCTGCGGTAGACAAGGCGTTGCGCGAGCGGTTTGTGATCCATCTGCCGGTGTAAGCGGAGAGAGTGTCTGGGGGGCCAGCCCCCCGCTTTGCTCCCCCCGGGATATTTGTGACCCAAAGAAATGAAAGTCAGCAAGGGCGCGAGATGGTGCCGCCCCCAATGGCCGCTTTGACACCTGTTGTGCCGGGGCAGCTGGTTGGTAGTCCGTTCAGCACCCGCGCGGCAAGATAGGCAAAGGCCTGTGCTTCGAGCATATCTCCGTCAAGGCCAACGGTTTCGACCGGCTGCACCGGGCAATCGACCCCCGCGGCGATCATTTGCATCAGCGTCGGGTTGTGCCTGCCACCGCCGGTGATCAGCAAGTGACTTGGGAGTGATGGGCAATATTCCATCGCCCGCATCACTGCCGATGCCGCACAGGCGGTCAGGGTGGCGGCGGCGTCAGCGTCGCTGAGCTTGTCGGTATTCACGGCGTTGAACGCATCCCGGTCCAGCGATTTCGGCGGGGGTTTGCTGAAATACGGATGGCTCAGGAACACCTCGACAATATCCGCGTCCACGGTCCCTTGAGCGGCCAAACCGCCGCTGGCGTCATAGGTTTGGCCCAGCCGCCGCAACATCAGATCATTCAGCGGCGCGTTGGCAGGCCCGGTATCAAAGGCGAGCAGAGCCCCATCAGCCTGCGGCAATGCAGCGCCGGGATTGATCCAGCTGATATTGCCCACCCCGCCGAGGTTCAGGATCGCCACAGGCGCAGTTGCCCCGATATATTTGGCCAGCGCGAAGTGGTAGAACGGGGCCAATGGCGCCCCCTGCCCGCCAAACCGCACATCTGCACTGCGAAAATCCCATGCCACCGGGGTGCGCAGGGTATTGGCCAGCCAGGCCCCGTCGCCGACCTGCAAAGTGCCGAGGCCCTGCGGGTCATGCGCAAGGGTCTGTCCATGAAAGCCGATCAGGTCAATATCGGTGAAGGTGCCCAGCAATTCTGCATGGGCGACCTCGACCACCTGGGCTGCTGCATCAACCATCGGTCCATGCCACTGGCCCAGCCCAGCCCGCAACACGGCCTGTTCCGCCGGGCTATAAGGCCGATAAGCGCTGCTGCCAAACTCGAATACCGAGACGCCGTCAGTCTCGATCACCGCCGCATCGACCCCGTCCAGCGACGTACCGGACATCGCGCCCAAGACCCGCAACCGTCTGCCCTTTAACATCTGCTTGCCCCTTATCCCCTGCCCGTCCTATAGACTGCGGCAACCGTGCGTAAGGGGCAAGAGCATGACCTACCATCCGAAATCCGACTTTATGTCCACCATGATCTCCCGCGGCTTTTTGGCCGATTGCACCGATTATCAGGGCTTGGATGAGGCGTTGAGCAAAGCCGTTGTCCCCGCCTATATCGGCTTTGACGCCACTGCCAAATCGTTGCATGTGGGCAGTCTGATCCAGATCATGATGCTGCGCTGGCTACAAAAGACCGGGCACAAGCCAATTACCCTGATGGGCGGCGGCACCACCAAGGTGGGCGATCCGTCGTTTCGGGCGGACGAGCGGCCTTTGCTGAGCGCCGCGCAGATTGACGACAATATTGCCGGGATTGGCCGGGTGTTCGCCAATTACCTGACCTATGGGGATGGCCCGACCGATGCGCTGATGATCAACAATGCCGAATGGCTGGACGGGTTGAACTACCTTGATTTCCTGCGCGACATTGGCCGGCATTTCAGTATCAACCGGATGCTGTCGTTTGAAAGCGTCAAGTCCCGGCTGGACCGGGAACAGTCACTGTCGTTCCTGGAATTCAACTACATGATCCTGCAAGCCTATGATTTCCTTGAGCTGAACCGTCGCTATGGGTGTCTGTTGCAGATGGGCGGGTCGGATCAATGGGGCAATATCGTCAACGGCATCGACCTGACCCGCCGGGCAATCGATGCGCAAATTTTTGGCCTCACGTCGCCCCTGTTGACCACCAGCGATGGCAGGAAGATGGGCAAATCGCAGGGGGGGGCGGTCTGGCTGAATGGTGACATGCTGTCGCCCTATGAGTTCTGGCAGTTTTGGCGAAATACGACCGATGCCGATGTGGGTCGGTTTTTGAAGCTGTATACTGAATTGCCCGTTGATGAATGCGATCGTTTGGGCGCGCTGGGCGGGGCCGAGATCAATTTGGCTAAGGTCACTTTGGCCAATGCAGTGACAGCTTTGGCGCACGGGGCCGAAGCCGCCGCCGCCGCCGAAGCCACGGCCCGCGCCGTGTTCGAACAGGGGGGCATTGGCGATGACCTGCCCACCATCACCGTCACCGCCGCGCAGATCAGTGCCGGGCTGGCCACCACTGCACTGTTTGTCAGCGCCGGTCTTGCT
>JANOMH010000024.1:0-4227 GCA_031420215.1 Rhodobacterales bacterium
CGCCTTGCAGCGTGATCATCGGCATGTCCGGGCGGGACTGTGGCATCGTTCCGGGCAGAACCCGGTTGGTCGCAGGCAGTTCGCTGACCAGTTTCACCCCCAGCTCAGCCCGCCATTTGTCCAACACCTCGTTATTGCCGATGCTGTCGGCCCAACTGACTGCCGGATGCGGGGCTTCGGTCAATCCTGCAGCGATGGCGCGGCTGACAGTTTCGGCTTCAAAGGAAAACAGCATCTTGGGGTCACGCAATTGCTCGGTCCGGGTTTCGGTCCCGACCGTCACATGCAAAATGGCATCTGACGGCCCGGCATTGCGCCCCGGGACCCAGGGGTCATCCAAGATGATCTGGCCCTTCGTCCCGGTGATGATCACCCGGTTATCCATGTCGCGCGACACGGCCACGGCGATTTCTGCGGTAATCCCTTCGGCGAATGTCAGCAGCCCGTAAGCCACCGCATCGACCCCGGTGACGGCAAGCACCCCGCTCCCCTTGACCGAGACCGGATTGTCAAACGGCTGGCCAATCGCCGCCCCGGCAATCAGCCGCACCATCGACACCGGATAGCCGCCCACATCCAGAATCCCGCCGCCGCCCAATGCCGGATCATACAGCCTGTGGCCGGGCCGATAAGGCGCGTTGAACCCAAACTGGGCCTTGATATGGGTGATCTCGCCAATCTCTCCGCCCGCGATAATCTCCAATACCCGGGCGATTTGCGGATGGCAGCGGTACATGAACGCTTCCATGAAGAACCGGCCCTGCTGTGCGGCAACTTCGGTCACGGCGGTGACTTCGGCGGCATTCATGCCTGCGGGTTTCTCGCACAGGACCGCCTTGCCCGCCCGCAGCGCCATGATCGATAATTCGGCATGCCAGGGGTGCGGGGTAGACACATAGATCGCATCAATATCTTGGTCGGCAACGATACTGGAGTAATCGGCATAACGCTTGTCCGCCGCGATACCATATTTGTCGCCAAAAGCGGCCCGCCGCCCGGCATCCCGGCTGGCAATGGCCAGCAGCTCGCCCGCCGGGGCCTGCGCCAGCCCATCGGCAAAGTTATTGGCAATCGCCCCCGGCCCGATGATACCCCATTTGACCGTTGCCATTCTGTGCCCCCCAGTTGCATGCCGGAAAACCCTAGGTCCGCAGTGCGTCAGCCACAAGACACCAGTTGATATCGACTTGCCCGGTTATCGACTTGCCCCGTTATCGACTTGACTGGCCGCTCAACTGATCCTATCGACAAGTTGGCTCTGGCGGGTTGGCGGAGAGGTTACGCAGCGGATTGCAAATCCGTGCAGATCGGTTCGATTCCGATACTCGCCTCCAGAGCCTCCCTTTTTCACTTTTTACCGGGCCGTCATAGACTGGGAGCTATTTTTCGACTTGTTCACGTCATGTTCTGATGACATGCTCGGAATAAATGTCCCAGGGAAATGCCATGACCGATTTTTCGACTCTGCGCCAAGCCGCCGGACTGACCGTGCCCGAGGCAGCCAGGATTGCAGGTATCGCCACCAGCACCGCCTACCGCTGGGATCATGGCGAGGTTGAAGCCTTGCCTGATGCGCTGGACAAACTGCGGGCCATGGCCCAACCCGCCGCCGCCCCAGTCAGCGCAGGTTTCCGGTTCATTGACCTGTTCGCTGGTATCGGCGGCCTGCGCCGGGGGTTTGACGCCATCGGCGGCACCTGTGTCTGCACTGCCGAATGGGACCGCTTCGCCCAGGCCACCTACCGTGCCAACTACCGGCACGACGGGCCGGACCACATATTTCTGGGCGACATCACCAAAGCCGACGCCGCCGATATCCCCGCCCATGACGTCCTGCTGGCGGGGTTTCCGTGCCAGCCGTTTTCAATTGCGGGGGTCAGCAAGAAGAACTCTCTCGGTCGGTTACACGGCTTTCGGGATGCGGCCCAGGGCACGCTGTTTTTTGATGTCGCCCGGATCATCGACCATCACCGTCCGAAAGTGATTCTGCTGGAAAACGTGAAAAATCTGCTCAGCCATGACGGCGGCAAAACCTTTGCGGTCATCCGTGCCACGCTGGAGCAAGAGCTGGGCTATGACATCAGCGTCCGGGTCATCGACGCCCGATCATTTGTGCCGCAGCACCGCGAACGGATTTTCATCGCTGGAGTGCGCCGCGATCTGGGGATAACTATTGACCTTTCCAGCATGGTCCTGCCCAATCCAGCCTCTGGCCCGCGTCTGGGCTCGATCCTGCACCCCGAAGACGGGTCTGAACCCGCCGAGGTCGGTTTCACTGATGCGACGGGCCGGGTCGATGGACGCTATATCCTGTCCGATAAACTGTGGCAGTATTTGCAAGGCTACGCCGAAAAACATCGGCTCAAGGGCAATGGCTTTGGCTTTGGGCTGACTGGCCCGGATGACGTGACCCGCACATTGTCCGCCCGCTATCACAAAGATGGGTCTGAAATTCTGGTAAGCCGAGGGATTGGCCACAATCCGCGCCGCTTGACCCCAAGGGAATGCGCCAGACTGATGGGCTTTGATCAGCCGGACGGGGCGGCCTTTATCCTGCCAGTGTCTGATACCCAAGCCTACCGGCAGTTTGGCAATGCGGTGGTGGTGCCTGTTGTTGAACGGGTTGCGGCCCATTTGGCGGCCAGTATCAGCCGGGCCATGCAGATGGATCAAACTCCAGCCGCAGTCGCAGCCGAATAGGGTGGCGACAATGCGCTATGGGTCATTGTCCGACCATTTCACCGGGATCGTCGCCAAGCGGTTATCTGCGGTCGAGACCGACCCTGCCAAATCAAACCAGCACGAGTTTAACGGCACCGCAGCCTTGCGCAGTTTACTGAAGGACGACGGTTTCGAGAACCACCAAGCCCGTTTTCTCCGGCTAGGGGGAGAAACTGAAACCCTTGGTGATGATGCATTCGTCACTTGGTATGACGCCCGCGCAAACCACATAACACGCACCGAATGGCGACTGTATTATCAAAGCAACGCTGTGATGTCAGCCGCAGTCGAGGGCGATCTGCTGGTCGTTGGGCGCCGCCCCGATGGGGAATTATTGTTCGTGGTCGCGGCACAAGGCTCCACGCTTGAAAACCAAATTGCATGGCTTTTTGGGCTTGATGGCCGGTTAGGTAGTGAATTTCGTTTCGAAGGGTTTCAAGGCGACGAGGACAAATCCCTGGATTTTGTGTCCAGTTACATCCTCGACGAAATCGGGATTGCAACTGAGCAGCCAGAGGTTGATCGACTTGACGAAGTGATCGCGCGTTTTGGGTTGATCTTTCCATCCTCGCGGGTGTTCTCGGATCTTGCGCGAACCCAGGCCCTGGCCCCCGACCCGCGCGATGATCCCGATGCGGCTATATTGGCATGGATCGAATATGAAGAAGCCCTGTTCCGCAGGCTTGAGCGACACATTGTAGCCGAACGCCTGAAATTAGGCTTCATGACTGCCGAAGTCGCAGATGTTGACGGATTCTTGAGGTTTTCACTGTCCGTCCAGAACCGCCGCAAAAGCCGCATGGGGTTGTCCTTCGAAAACCACGTCGAATATGCACTGACGGCGTTGGGCATCCGCCATGAACGGGGTGCACGGACCGAAGGTAACTCCAAGCCGGATTTCCTGTTTCCGGGCAGTGCAGCCTATCAGAACCCCGCCTTTGATCCGACAAACCTGACGATGTTGGGGGTCAAATCCAGTCTGAAGGATCGGTGGCGGCAAGTGCTGGCCGAAGCCCAGAGGATTCCAAACAAACATTTGCTCACCTTGGAACCTGGCATTTCTGTCCGGCAGACCGATGAAATGCGCCGCAATGACGTGCAACTTGTTCTGCCCGCCGGATTGCACCGCACTTTTACCGCCGGCCAAACCGCGTGGCTGATGACATTCCACCAATTCGCCAACATGGTCACCGTCCGCCAAAACCAGTAGGCTTGCCTCAACACCACAACCGGAGCCACCCGATGCACTTGACCCACCTGACCCGCCCGCCGTTCAACCTTGATGCAGCCGGGGTGGAGTGGGTCCGGCAGACCTATGACGGCCTGACTTTGCGTGACAAGGTGGCGCAACTGTTCGTGCTGATTTCGATGGGTGATGATCCGGCGGCTCTGGCGCAGCTCAAGACGTTCAGGCCCGGCGGCTTTACCCGGTTTTTCGGCCCTGATATTGCCCATGAACACGCACTGCTGACCGCTATGCAGGCCAGTGCTGCCGTGCCCCTGCTG
>JANOMH010000025.1:0-1513 GCA_031420215.1 Rhodobacterales bacterium
GATCTGTTTCTTGACCGCCGCCCGCTGGTCATTGGTGACATAGACGGCGCGGGCCAGCCGGATGAAATCGGGGCCAAAGTCGGAGCGGGATTCGCATTCGCGAATGTCATCCTCAATCACCCACAGGGCGGCGTTGATCTGATACAACTGCTCCCACAGGGCGCTAAGTTCAGCGCTGGCAGGCAAGGCGACATCGGCAGTCTGTTGTAGGGCCGCCAGTTCATGCCTGACATTCGCCAGCTTGGCCGGATCGGTGATCTTTTCCGCCTTCAGCCGCAAAATGGTCAACTTGTCGATCAATTCGCCGGGGGCGGTGGGGACCAGAATATCCTGCATCTATTTTTGTCCCCGCTGCCACAGGGCAACTTGCCCCTCCAACTTTTTGCGCACCTTGGCAAAGACGCCCGCCCAATCGCGGGGCGTCGCCTGCCGGAACAGTTTCATCGATGGATACCAAGGGGTTGACGACCCCTGATGTTGCCACAGCCAGAACGCATCCCAATGTAGCAGCGTCCACACATCGAGGCCAAGTGACCCCGCGATATGCGCTGTCGCGGTGTCAGAGGTGATGATCAGGTCCATCGCCTGCATGGATGCCGCGCAATCGGCGAAATCGCGGTCAGTGCTGGCGGTGTCGATGATAAAGCAATTGGTCCCATCCGCCTGATATTCGGCCAGATTGGGACCCTTATACAGCGAGAACAGCTGCACATCGGGCAGGTCGACAAGCGGCAAAAATTCAGTATGGCTGAACGACCGGAACGCATTGCCACGATAGGTCACGGACCCAGACCAGACGATGCCGACCTTGAATTTCTTGGCAAAAGGCGCGGTCACCGCCTGTGCTTTGGCGATGCTGTCGGCAGGCACGGCAAGGCGGGTTGGCGGCGGGATCACATCGCTTTGGTCAAAATGCAGCGGGCACAGGTCCATCACATTGGTCCAGACGTCATAAGTGGTGCCGGGGGGCATTTGTGTGCCCACCCAATCGGCCCCATCCAGCCCGTCAAATATCCGCTGCATCGGCTTTTCGGCATAGACCAGCACCCGGGCCGGGTTGTAGCGGCGCAGCAGCGGCAGGAACCGGGAAAACGCCACAGCATCGCCAAACCCTTGTTCGGGCATGACTAAAATCGTTTTTCCATCCAGCGGGGTATAGTCCCATTGCGGGGTTTTCATCTGCCGCGGGGTCAGTTCGCCGGTGTCCCAGCGCACCTCGTAATTGCGGAACCCTTCGGCATAGCGGCGGTCGGACAATTGGGTCAGGGCCAGTTGGATGCGCATTTCGGCATAGTCCGGATGCTCATTGATCGACTTTTCCAGATGAACAATCGCCTCGGCATACCGGCCAAGTGCACGCAACGCCTTACCAATCATCGCCTTTTGGCTTTGGTCGCCCGGCGTGGCTTTCAGGATCTTGCGACGCAGCGGCAGGGCTTTTTCATACTGGCCAATGTCCGACAGGATATTGGCATAATTGTTCATGATAACAGGGCTGTTCGGGTCCAGCGCA
>JANOMH010000026.1:0-6585 GCA_031420215.1 Rhodobacterales bacterium
TCTTCGGGCAGCGCGAGGGTGAGCCGGCGGCGAGTGCCCGCCACGGCAGCCGCGGCGACCCGTCGGCGCCAAGGCGAGGGCCCGCCGAGCAGCTGGCGCAGCGCGATGGCCCGGCGGAGGTAGAGGTGGGCGTCGTGCTCCCAGGTGAAGCCGATTCCGCCCAGCACCTGGATGCAGTCCTTCGCCACCGTGGCGAAGGCGTCGGGAGCGATGGCGCCGGCGGCCGCCGCCGACAGGGCCACCACATTTGGCAGGATCGCGATGATCATCCGCCCGCCCACGCCAGTGCCGTTCGAATCCCAGATCAACTGATCCGTGACAGTGTCGAACAGGAAGGTGCCAAAAGCCGTGGTGGCCGCCGTGCCATTCACCAGACGCAGGGTTGTGGTCATGCCGACCCACTCCGGAACCCCGAACGCAAGGGTGTCCGCCCCGGGCCCCACACTTGCAAAATCGGTGACCCGGTCTGTACCCGCCCCAGCGTCATCCTGACTCCAAAAGATAAACGTGTCACGCCCACCTTGGCCCGACAAGGTATCGGCCCCGCGCCGCCCTTCGAAGTCGTTGTCGGCGACGTTGCCGCGAAAGATGTCGGCATTATCAGAGCCTTGGAGATAGTCGATTGCTATCGCAGTCTCGGTATTGCCGAACCCGTCGTTGATGATCTGCCCGGTCGCCAGAGCCAGATTGACATTCACGCCAAAGGGGCCGGTGCCCATCGTGTCGCCGGAAAAGTTGATCCCGTCCCAGCCGCCGCTGCCGCCATTGTATGAATCCCGGCCTTCAAACCCCCGAAATTGGTTGTCAACCGATGACCCGATAAAAACGTCGCCAAATCGCGTGCCTTCGATGCGCTCGATGTCATACAGCGTATCGACATTGCCGAACCCGTCGCGCACGGTGCCCCGGATCGACCCGTTGACCAGCGCCACCTGCAGATTGGCCACAATCCCGAACCGGCCACCCTGCCAATAGTCGTCACTGTATCGTACGCGGTCGTTGCCGTCATTTGTCTGGTTGCCGAGCAGGTCAAAGGTGTTGGCCCCACCGTCGATCACATCGTTGCCGCGATACCCCCTGACGTCGTCCCGTTCCGTGTTGTGCCCGACAAAGACGTCGTTGAACCGCGACAGGCGAAACTCTTCAAATCCGGTAAAGCGGTCAGTCCCGCCCCAGGGGTCCAGCGCGACGCCGGTCATCACGTTCACGACTGCCCCGCGAAACGCCGCGTTGCCCTCGTTGAAGTGAGTCTGGCGAAACATCAGTATGTCATACCCCGTACCCCCATTGTAGGAATCATTGCCGATCCCGCCATTGACCTCGTCGTCGCCCGCGCCCAGCAGATAGGTATCATTGCCGACATCGACGCCGGGAAACCCCTCGCGGTCATTTCCGATGGTGCCAAAGATGGTGTCATTGCCGGACAGCAGATGCGACCATGCCCCGGTGGGGTCCGGGCCCGGTCCGGCATCGGGCAAGGCCGAGCCGAAGATGTCAGACATGATCTGCGACAGCTGCGACGCCAGTCCGGTTAGCCCCGCGACTGTCAGCACGACCTGCCCCAGCGCATTGCGAATGGTCAGTGCTGTCATGGTGCCGATAACCGGATCGCCGGCCAGATAGCCGAACCCGGACCCGGTCGCCGTGATCGAAAAACCGGCGAAATTGTGGCTCGGGCCAAAGCGAAAGGCAAAGGTTGTCGCCGTTCGCGCCAGAAAGATCTCGTCGCCCCGCGCCTCGAACAGGCGACCGGGCCAATCGTTCAAATTACTAAACAAAGCAGTTAGCGTGACATTAGCCATGATTAATCTCCTGACATGATGAATGCCGGACGTTCACCGCCCCGTCGTCAGCCCGACAATCGCAATGATATGACCAAAATCACTGGCGGTGCCGAGAAATACACAAATCCAGAGTTGACACATGCCGAATTCACGCACTGATTTCTTGGAGAATAGCCGTGAACAATTCCCGGTAGTATTCTGAAATAGATTTGCCCGTTCTGATTGAACACATTATTGATATTTTGACGGTGCGCCGCGCAAAAGGCAGCGGACAAGGGGCCCAAACGACTCAGCCCGATGCACCTGATCGGTGCAGGACGCGCAGGGTAGGGGTCGCCTTTACTCCCCCCGCACTACTGCCACGATCGCTTGCATCTGCTCCAGCGGCACATAGCCCCGCAACATCTGGTCAGCCATCACGAAGGTCGGGGTGCCGGTGATTTGCAGGGCGTTGCCCAGGGCGGCGTTGGCCTCCAGTTCGGCGGCAACCTCGGGGCCGGCCATGGCGACCAGCAGGGGGGCGGGATCAAGCGCAAAGCTTTCGGCCAGCCGGGTCAGGCTTTCGGGGGTGATGTCGGTGCGCATGGACATCAATGCCTCGTGGATATCGGCATAGATATCATCGCCATGCATATTGCGCACCGCGACGGCAAATTGCGCCGCCAGTTTGGATTGCTCGCCCAGAATCGGGAATTCCTTGATAATGAACCTGATATTGCCATCGCCCTGCACCAGTTGGTCCACTTCGGCAAAGGCCTGTTTGCAATAGGTGCAGCGGTAATCCATGAATTCGACCAGCGTCACATCGCCGTCGGGATTGCCGCCCACCCAGGACACCCCGTCATTGAACAGGGCATCGGTATGGGCCAAAGCCAGTTGCCGGTCAGCCTCAAGCTGAGCTTCATCCTGCCGGCGCTGCAGGATGTCGATGGCTTCCATCAGCACTTCGGGGTTTTCCAGCAGATAGGCCCGCACTTCGTCGCGGAAAATCTGCCGCTCAGCATCGGTCATGGTTTCGAGGTCAAGGGCTGCAAGTGGTGTTGCCAAAGCCAGCAAGACGGGCAGGGCGCTGCAAAAGTTGCGCAGGAAAGTCATCAAGATCGCTCCGTCCATTGGCATCGCATTTGGACTGTCTTAGCCGCCTTGACCGGGGCAGGGCAAGTCTGCTGCGCAACAACCCAAGCGGAAGTGATGCCAAAGCCTGCAGCGGATGGACTTTCCCTGCCGATTTCGATGATAAGGACCGGACAGAAAACAATAGAAAGCGAGCCGCCCCGGTGACATTTGGCAAACGAATGCGACGGTTGGCAGTCCGGCTGGCGCTGTGTTGCGCCGTTGCAGGACTGCCCGTGCCGCTGGCCGCCCAAGACACGTTCACCGGTCTGGCCCGGCTGGATGTGGCGCAAAGTCAGGTCCGCGACGCAGGGAACGGTTTGGTCGTGACCCTGTATCTGAGCCAGCCGGTGCCGTTCCGGGTATTCACATTGGATGCCCCCCGCCGCCTCGTGCTGGATTTCCGCGAGGTGGATTGGCGCGGTGCAACCCGGTCGGGCCTGCTGAATGCCGACAATGCCACCGACCTGCGGTTTGGGGCGCTGCGCCCCGGCTGGTCGCGGCTGGTGATTGATCTGGCCGCCCCGCTGATCATCGACACTGCCGGCATGGCGGTGGATGATAGGGTGGGCACGGCTACTGTGACCGTGAACCTGCAACCCGGAACCGAGGCCGATTTTGCTGCCCATTCCGGCGCGCCGCCCGACCCGGACTGGGACCTGCCCCCGAGCCCCACTGCTGTCGCTTTGGCCCCGGCGCCGGATGCATTGACTGTGGTGATTGACCCCGGCCATGGTGGCATTGATCCCGGTGCCGAACGCGAGGGGATGGTCGAAAAGGATCTGATGCTGGAACTGGGTCTGGAATTGGCCGAAGCATTGAACCGGACCGAGGGGATGCAGGCCGTGCTGACCCGCACCACGGATATCTTTGTGCCCCTTGCTGACCGGATGAGCATGGCCCGCGCCGCCGGGGCCGATCTGTTTATTTCCCTGCATGCCGATGCGCTGGATGACGATGCTACTGCCGGGGCCTCGGTCTATTCCCTGACCGATGACGCCGCAGACCGGGCCTCTGAACGTATGGCCGAGCGGCATGACCGGGGCGATTTGCTGGCTGGCGTGGACTTGCGCGGCGCGGATGACACGGTTGCCACTGTCCTGATGGATTTAGCCCGGCTGGAAACCGCACCACAGGCCAGCCGCTTTGCCGATGCGCTGGTTCTGGGACTGGAGGATGCGGGCGCTGGCGTGAACAGTCATCCCCGGCGCGAGGCCCCCCTGGCCGTGCTGAATGCCGCCGATTTCCCGTCGGTTCTGGCCGAGGTCGGGTTTCTGTCCTCAGAGCGCGACCGCGTTGCTTTGTCCAGTTCCGCTGGTCGGGCCCCGATCGTAGCCGGGATCGTTACCGCGATTGGCCGCTGGGCGCTGGACGAAGCCGCGCGCGCGCCGCTGATCCGGCAGTAACCGCTCACCCGATGGTGATGCGGCGTGCGGCAGTTTGCCGCCAAACTGCACAGATGCGCTTTTGACCATTCCGGCCATCGGCCGTATAAGCCCTGACAGTCCAAAGGAATCCACCAACCCGTGCTCCGTTTTATCCTCTCGTTTTTTGGCGGCATCTTTTCGATGCTGACGCTCGGCCTGATCATGGTCGGACTGTCGGCGGGCGCGGTCATTTATATGTATAGCCGCGACCTGCCATCTTATGAAATCCTGTCGCAATATACCCCCAAAACCATCAGCCGGATTTATTCGGGCGAGGGGCAGATCATTGACGAATTCGCCACCGAGCGGCGGCTGTTCACCCCTGCTGACGAAATCCCCGATCTGGTCAAACAGGCGTTCATTTCGGCCGAGGACAAGAATTTTTACGACCATAACGGCTTTGATGCCGGCGGGATGATGGCTGCCCTGTATACGGCTGTGGCCTCTGGCGGGCGCGATCTGCGCGGCGCGTCCACCATCACCCAACAGGTGATGAAGAACTTTCTGCTGTCCGCTGACCGCTCTGCCGAACGCAAGATCAAAGAGATCATCCTGGCCGTCCGGATTGAACAGGCGATGAGCAAGGAACAGATCCTTGAACTGTATCTGAACGAAATCTTTCTGGGCCAGAATTCCTATGGTGTCGCCGCCGCCGCCCAGACCTATTTCAACAAATCCCTGTCTGACCTTACCGCCGGAGAGGCGGCCTATCTGGCCGCGCTTCCCAAGGCCCCGTCAGACCGGCATCCGGTTCGCAACCACGATCTGGCAGTATTCTGGCGCAACAACACCCTGCGCGAGATGTTCGAAAACGGCTATATCGATCAGGCCACCTTTGACCGCGAATCCGCGGCCGACCTGCTGACGGTGCAGGGCGGACAAATCGATGGATTCCGTTCCACGCTGCCGCCACGCGACTATTTCACCGATGAAATTCGCCGCCAGCTGAGCGCCAACTTTGGCGAGGATGAGTTTTTCAGCGGTGGTCTGTCGATCCGCGCCACTGTCGATGCCGGACTCCAGGTTTCTGCCGCGCAGGCGCTGCAACGGGCGTTGGAGCAGTTTGACCGGGGGCTGGGCCGCTGGCGGGGCACCGGCAAAACCCTGCCGCCCGAGGCTTTGGTGAACGACACGACATGGCGCGCGGCTTTGGCCGAAGTCGATGTGGCCCGCGACGTGACCCTTGACAGTCAATGGCTGCCTGCTGTGGTGCTGGAGGTGGGCGACGATCAGGCTCGGCTGGGCATTGAAGGCGTGACCGAGGCCGCGGCAGAGCCCTTTGTCGTCCCGCGCGCGGATCTCGATTGGGTGCAGGGGTCGCTGGCCGACAATCTGACCGTCGGCGATGTGGTCCATGTGCGCCGGATGACGGATGACGCCGACGGAGGCTTTATCCGCTGGACCCTGCGGCAAGTCCCTGAAGTGCAGGGCGCGTTTATGGCGATGGATGTGAACACTGGCCGGGTGATCGCCATGCAGGGCGGGTTCAGCTATCAATATTCGGTGTTCAACCGGGCGACACAGGCTTTCCGGCAGCCGGGATCGGCGTTCAAACCGTTTGTCTATGCCGCCGCATTGGATAGCGGCTACAGCCCTGCGACCATCGTGGTTGATGCCCCGATCGAGATCAACACGCCCCAAGGGCTGTGGGTGCCGCAAAATGCCAGCAACCAGTATTATGGCCCGACCCCGTTGCGCACCGGGTTGGAACAGTCGCGCAATCTGGTGACGATCCGGCTGGCGCAGGAAATTGGCATGGATGTGGTCACTGAATATGCTGAAAGGTTCGGCGTCTATGACGATATGAACCCGTTCCTGTCCAATGCCTTGGGCGCGCAGGAAACCACGCTGTACCGGATGGTGGCGGCCTATGCGATGTTCGCCAATGGCGGCGAGCGGGTTGAACCCACATTGGTTGACCGGGTGCAGGACCGCTTTGGTGCGACCGTCTATCGGCATGACCAGCGATTGTGCCTGAACTGCGCCGATCCGGTGTTGGCGGTGGGCGAAGCCCCCTCGATCAGCTCTGACCGTGACCGGATCATGAACGAAGTCACCGCTTATCAGCTCACCTCGATGCTGGAAGGGGTGGTGCAGCGCGGCACGGCGCGCGGGCTGAGCCTGCCGGTGCCGATTGCGGGCAAGACCGGCACCACGAACGAGGCCAAGGATGTCTGGTTCATCGGCTATTCATCAAATATCGTGGCCGGCTGCTATATCGGCTATGACACACCCCGGTCGATGGGGGCCGCGTCGGGCGG
>JANOMH010000027.1:0-7159 GCA_031420215.1 Rhodobacterales bacterium
GCGACGAATTCGCCATTCTGACCACCAACCCGGCCAATGCCGAGCACAATAGCCGCCTTGCCCGGCGGTTGCAGACCGCGCTCGGCCGTCCGTTCTTGTTCGACAATTGGTCAGCGACGATTTCCTGCAGTATTGGTATCGCGACCTGGGCCGAGGGGATGACGTCGTCAGACTTCCTGAGCAACGCTGATCAGGCGATGTATCGCGCCAAATCCCTGGGGCGCGGCACTTATGTGCATTTCGACGATGATCTGGGGGCCGCAGTGCGCGATCAGGCTGGCCTGGAGGCCGATTTCCGGCTGGCCGTCGACGCGGGTTTGATCACGCCCTATTTTCAGCCAATCCACGACATTGAAACCGGGGCTCTGTCAGGTTTTGAGGTCTTGTCGCGTTGGCTACACCCGACCCGCGGTTTCGTGCCACCCGACCGGTTCATTCCGCTGGCCGAGGACCTGGGCCTGATCAGCAAACTCAGCGATATGGTCCTGTCCGAGGCCTGTGCCGCGCTGGCCAGTTGGAACACGGATTTGGGTCTGTCGTTCAACCTGTCGCCCTCGCAATTTGGCGACCTGACCTTGCCTGCCCGGATATTTGCCATTCTGCAAAACCACGGGCTGGATGGTGCCCGGCTGGAGATCGAAATCACTGAACGCGCTGTTGTTGCCGATTTTGACAAAGCCCACACGATCATTGCCGAGCTTTGCGCGCTGGGGATCCGCATTTCGATGGATGACTTCGGGACTGGCACTTCCAGCCTTGCCACTTTGGCCCGGTTGCCATTCAGCAAGATCAAAATTGACCGCAGTTTCATTGCCAATATCCAAAGCATGCCGATGAATGCCAAGATTGTTTCGGGCGTGCTGGCATTGGCTGCGTCACTGTCGCTTGAAGTCACGGCAGAGGGAATCGAAACAGCGGCAGAACTTGATTTTCTAAAGTCTCACAACTGCACCTTGGGGCAGGGTTATTTATTTTGCCGCCCGGTGCCCGCCGCTGACATTGTGGCACTATTGGCGGCGGCCAATCAGCAGACCGCGCTGCGCCTGTCCGCCTAAAGTGGCCGTCGGCTGGGGCAGGGACCGATAAAAAGCAGCCGGTAATTCTGCAACTGGGACGCCGGAATCAGGCCTTGTGCGCGCCCGCAGCAAGCCCGGCCACAAAGCTGAGCACCTGCTCCACGGTTTTTCCCGCCGCGATTTGCGCCACGATCGCCGATCCGACCACGGCCCCGTCGGCCACACTGGCAATCGCCTGTGCCGCCTCGGGTGTGTTGATCCCAAAGCCCACAATCACCGGCAGATCGGTCTGCGATTTGATCCGCGCCACCTCGGGTCCGACATCACTGGCCTGCGCCGCTGCCGCCCCGGTAATCCCGGTGATCGAGACGTAATAGACAAAGCCCGAGGTATTGGTCAGCACTTTTGGCAGGCGCGCATCATCGGTGGTGGGCGTGGCCAACCGGATGAAGTTCAACCCGGCGGCCTGCGCCGGAATGCACAATTCGCTGTCTTCCTCGGGCGGCAGGTCCACCACGATCAACCCGTCAATCCCTGCGGCCTTGGCATCAGTCAGAAATTTCGACACCCCGCGCGAAAAGATCGGGTTGTAGTAGCCCATCATGACAATGGGCGTGACCTGATCGACACGGCGCAACTCGCGCGCGATTTGCAGCGTCTTTTCAAGCGTTTGCCCAGCATTCAGCGCCCGTTGCCCGGCCAGCTGGATGGTAATGCCATCCGCCATCGGGTCGGTGAATGGCATGCCAAGCTCGATGATATCGACCCCGGCTGCGGGCAGGCCCAGCACGATCTGCAGCGAGGTTTCATAATCCGGATCCCCCGCCATGACATAAGACACGAAAGCCTTGCGGCCCTCGGCCCGTAGTTGCGCAAATCTGTCGTCGATTCTGGTCATTCCGTCCCCCGCACATCCCTGAAAAGGGCTTTGCACGGGGAAGACGGGAAAATCAACTGCTGGAATCTCCGGCGGCTGGCTGGGTGCCGATGATCCAGCTTGTCCCGAACTTGTCCTCGATCATCCCGAACCCCGGCGACCAGTCGGTCGGTCCAAAAGGCACAAGCACCGTGCCGCCGACCGCAAGGGCGTCGAACACCCGCTGCCCCTCGGCCAGGGTCACGGGATCGATCATCACGCTGACTGCCTGCTGCGGCCCGTCAGCCATGTGGGGCGGGATGTCGCTGGCCATCAGCACTGCCCCGTTGGCGGTGAATTGAGAGTGCATGATCCGGTCTGACGCCATCCCACCCGCCGCGGGCGCGAAGGCGCTGTATTTCATCATTTGCAGGTCGGTACCGCCAAAAGTGTCGCAATAAAAGCGCATCGCTTCGGCACAGGTTCCGCTGAAGTGGATATAGGGCATGAAGGCCATGGTCGGTTACCCCCTGGTTTGAGACATGGTGAGGAACAATTTATACCCGTATCGCCGCCCCGCAAAGCCATTTGCAATGCTTGCGTCCACGGACCGGGGCTTCTAGAAGCCTCGCAAGCTGGGGAAAAAGGGAAAAGTCATGGGTTTCAAAATGGGGATCGTCGGCCTGCCGAATGTCGGCAAGTCCACCTTGTTCAACGCGCTGACCCGGACCGCCGCCGCACAGGCCGCGAATTTCCCGTTTTGCACGATTGAACCGAATGTCGGCGATGTGGCTGTGCCCGATGCAAGGCTGGATCTGTTGGCATCAATTGCCGGGTCCAAACAGATCATCCCGACCCGGATGACCTTTGTCGATATTGCGGGGCTGGTCAAAGGCGCGTCAAAGGGCGAAGGGCTGGGCAACCAGTTCCTTGCCAATATCCGCGAATGCGATGCTATCGCCCATGTCTTGCGCTGTTTTCAGGATGGCGACATTGTCCATGTCGAAGGCCGGGTGGACCCAGTCGAGGATGCCGCAACCATCGAAACCGAACTGATGCTGGCCGATCTGGACTCGGTCGAGCGCCGCTTGCAGAATCTGGGCCGCAAGGTCCGGGGTGGCGACAAAGAGGCGGTCGATCAGGTCAGGCTGCTGGAGGCGGCACAGGTTGCACTTGCGGCTGGTCGTCCGGCCCGTACCGTCAAAGTGTCGGATGACGACCAGAAGCAATGGCGCATGTTGCAATTGCTGACCGCCAAACCGGTGCTTTATGTCTGCAACGTCGAAGAAGCCGTCGCTGGCACCGGCAATGACTTTTCCGCCAAAGTCGCCGCCATGGCCAAGGCTGAGGGCAATTCCCATGTCGTGATTTCCGCCCGGATCGAAGAGGAAATCAGTCAGTTAGAGGCCGAAGAGGCGCAGATGTTTCTGACCGAAATGGGATTGGAAGAGGCCGGGCTGGACCGGCTGATCCGTGCGGGATATCTGTTGCTCGGGTTGCAAACCTATTTCACCGTCGGCCCGAAAGAGGCCCGCGCCTGGACTATTGCGCGCGGGACTCTGGCTCCGCAGGCCGCCGGTGTGATCCATGGCGATTTCGAGCGCGGTTTCATCCGGTCCGAAACCATCGCCTATGACGACTATGTCGCCGGCAAAGGCGAGGCCGGAGCGAAAGAGGCCGGCAAGTTCCGGGTCGAGGGCAAAACCTATGAAGTCAAAGATGGGGATGTGCTGCATTTTCTGTTCAATACCTGATCGGTAAATGGCACTGCCCTTGCGGTTTTGCCTGCACCCAGGGGTGCGCGTGGTCGCGACATGCGCAGGCCAGTTCCACAGGCCCACGCCAAAGCCCATCTCTTTCAGGCGCGAGGCCCGCCAGTCGATCGGTTTGTCACGCCACAGCATTTCGGCACAGGCGGCGAGTTGGAATGCCATGTCAGACCTCAATCAGAATACGGTCGCCAGCTAACCTGGTCGGATAGCACTGCAGATTGTTGCAGGCGGGGGGCGTTTCGACCTCGCCGGTGGTAAAGTCAAAGATCGAGGCGTGTTTCGGGCATTACACGGTGTTTTCAAGCACCATGCCATCGGCAAGGTGGATGTTTTCATGGGTGCACAGCCCGTCGGTGCAGAAATACTCGTCCCGGTGGTTGCGATCAACTGCAAAGGTCCGCGCACCATGGTCAAAGCGGATGACGCCTTCGACCTCGATGTCATTTGCAGAACAGGCGTCAACCCAGGGCATGGAAGTCTTCCTTCTCAGATCAATTGCGGTGCATCGTCTGCGGCGGCGGCGGGCATGACGCCCGCCGTACACTGGACAACAAACCCCGGTTTTATAGGTAAAACTCCGGTTTGACGATCATTTCAACAGGCATTTTGCGGCCTTCGTTCAGCGCCCGCACACCGGCTTCGGCGACCACAGCTGCGGCATAGCCATCCCAACACGACGATGCGATTTCAGGATAGGTGCCGGTGTCGACAAAGTGCAGGAAAGCGCGGTTCTGCCGCACATAGGCCTCGTGATACCGCCCGCGCCAATCGGCGTCATAGCGGGTGCTGCTGGCCAGTTTCATGTCGGTGCGGGTGTAGGCCACGGTGTTCATGGCGATGCTGCCCGCCTCGCCCACCAATTCGGCCCGCACGTCATAGCCGTAGGCGGCATTATTGTTGATCTCGATGGTCACAAGCTGTCCGTCGGTGGTTTCCAGCATCATGACCACTGGGGCCACACGCGCGTCGGACCGCTTCGGTTGCCAGGACGAAATTGTCGTGTATTCAGTCCCGAGCACGTGGCGGACCACATCGAATTCATGCGGGGCCGAATTTGTGATCGCCATCGCCCCGGTGAAACTGGCGGCAGGGGTGGCCACGTTGCGGTGAAAGTTGTGCATCATCAGGGCGCGGCCCAGTTTGCCTTCGGTCAGAGCCTGCCGCATCTCGATATAGGACTGGTCATAGCGCCGCATGAATCCCAGTTGGATGAACCGCTGGCCTGCGGCCTTTTCGGCCTGCATCAGCTGCAGGCATTCCGCTGCAGATTGCGACAGCGGCTTTTCACACAGCACCCGCTTGCCCGCTTTGATACAGGCCAGCGACAGCGGCGCATGGGTGACATCGGGGCTGGCGATGATCACCGCATCCACGTCGCCGCGCGCGATGACCGCTGCTGGGTCGGTGTCCACATCCGCTGCCCCTTGGCTGTCGGCCACGAATGTGGCGCGCGTCCGGTCCATGTCGCAAACGACCTGAAGTCTGGCACCCGGCATATCCCGGGCCACGATTTTGGCATGGTCGGCCCCCATCAGGCCCGCGCCGATTACTGCGATACGAAGTGTCATGTCCGAAGTGGTCCTTGGAAAACTGGGGAGCAGGGAAGTGGTAACCACCGGGCCGACCTACGCTGCGGCCCAGATATCATATATCGACAGGTTGTTGTTGGGTGTCCGGCTTAATCGGCGGCGATACCTCGGCCCTTCCTGGCGTTGGCACGGTCTCTCTTTTTGTGAAACCGCGCTTTGAGAAGTTCGTCCGAGTCTTTGGTCCCGTCATGCCAGGTGCCAAACCACTTATCCAAAGGGATCAGCCCGTCACCGCCATAGTTCACTTCGAAATATTTGTGATGCAGGTAGTGGGTGTAGGCATGGCTGTCCAAAGCCGTGTCTTCGTTCAGCTCCAGCTTGTCGAACCCGATATGCCCGACGATGGCGCCAAAGGCCGTGTTGGTGACCTGAAACAGCGCCACGAACGGGTTCGACGGGATCAACAGGTGCCACAGGATTTCCGAGATGAAAAACGCGCCTTCGACCGGATGCATCGACATCGACGACCAAGGACTGGGGTTGATCGAGTTGTGGTGGATCGAATGGATATACTTATAAAGGTGCCGCCGATGCAGCAGCCAATGCCCGCAAAAGAAATGAACCTCGTGAATGGCCGGGGCCAGCAGGATGAGGATCGCCAGCCACAGCCAGTGGGTTTCCGGGCCTAGCCAGATGCCATAGCCATTGGCAAAGGCCCACAGGGTAAAAGCTTCGATCAGGGTCCAGATCGGAACGGTGATCAGGAATGTGCGCAGGGCATTGTCGATATTCTGGCTTTTGAACCAGAACACATCCGACGGGTGTTCGGCCGGAAATTTCGGATTGTATTTGAACCGCGTGCCTTGCCGTCGCCTGACGTAATAAAACAGCTCGACCGACCCGTTGAGCAATAAGATCCCCAGTGCATTTGCCACCAGCAGTCGCAGGATCCAGCCTGCGGAAAAGCTTTGCATCGCCACCCAGTCAGGCAACACGACGAACCAGTAAAACAGCGTCACGGCCATGAAAACTGTGTTGAACGGCCAGACATAGCCGATCAGCCACTTGCCCAACATGCTGAACTTGCCGGTCCAGAACGGGGCAATCTCAAGTGGCGCGTTCGGAGCCCAAATGCCGCGCTTGTCGCGCGTTCCAAACCCAAGATCGTCCATCATTCCCCCCATTGGACCCGACCCGGACCTGCACAGTGCGACGGATATGATCTGGGCGGAACCTGGCGGATTGATGCGGATCAAATCAATCACCATTGACATGAATTGACCATTTTGTTTCATTTCCGATCAAGGACTTCCTGAAATGAAACGAAATGATATGACTAGTGTTCGCCGCCTGACAGAAGATACCCGATGGCGGCTTAAAGCCCGGAACAGACGTTTAATGAGATCGCGCACAATTGGCGTTTCTCAAAATTTCCGGATGCGCGGGAACTCAGCTGGAAAATTTAATATCCGGCGGTACTCGTCCATTTTCCAGCCAAAGACGGCAATCGGAAGTGAGTTCGCGTTTTTCGGCAGCGTCATACATTGCAATGTCAGCTTCGGTCAGTACATCCCGCCAACGCCCATTGGTGCCTTTGTTGAAAAAAGTTTTGGCACCGCCTTTGAATACCTTTACCGCATTCGGACCAATAGCCTCGGCATCGCGTTTCATGCTTTTGAATGTGACCAGATCGGCAATGGCCGACAAAGTTTCTAAAGGACATTCAATATCCAGATAGCCGGCAATTCTGCCAATCTCGCCTTCAAGGTCAGCGAGCAGGTCATTGTAATGCACGAAAAGGATGTTCGGCTGTTCCCGGTCGTGCCACCAGGTCTGGACGTGGCGCAGGTTGGACCAATGTGGATAGCCTTCGGTTTCCCATTCAAACCAGCCTTTGTTGATCCACATATTCCACAACATGCGAATGTCGTCAGGACAGGGCATCAATGGCGGTCCGACCCGACCTGGCGTATCGTTCATTTCGGC